>CAYZYB010000851.1:0-3032 GCA_964481505.1 uncultured Planctomycetaceae bacterium
TCCCAATTCAGTTCGACGTTGTTCTCTTGAAGCTGTTTGCCAAATTCGAAGACCCGGTCTGTGGGTGTTGCTTTGCTGTAGTTGATAGGCGCACGCTCAAAATCCAGCTGTGCGGGAGCTATGTCCGGCAGCAGGAGCAAAGCGAATAACAGGAAGGTACGCATGTTGTGTAGCGTGAATGTCGCGATGTGGATTTCCGGTCGCAACAGCGATCTCAATCGATTGGCAATTTGGCGGAATCATCTGGTGTTTCCAACTCCGCCGTATGGCTGCCGCTTTGTTTTGTTTGCATGGAAACAAAGAAAGTACAACCGTTGGCATCGACGTTGTTGCGTGCTGTCAGGCTTCCCCCCTGAGATTCACAGACGTCACGACTGATTGCGAGTCCCATACCAAGTCCCTCTTCCTTACTTGAGTAGAACTTTCTAAACACGATGTCCGGATCAGCTTTGGGAAGTCCGGGCCCGTTGTCTCGCACTCCAATCGCCACACGATCGAATTGTGCGTCTTCTCGAACAAATAATTCGATTCGTGGCCGGTCAACGCCAAATTCGCGGCAGGCTTCCAGTGCATTGATCATCAGATTCACCAGCACATGCGTAGTTTGTGCCTTGTCGACAATAACCGTGAAGTCGATCGAATCATCGGGTGGAATGATGTCTGCATTCCAACCCCGAGCAGTGGGGAGCACCATCATTACGGCCTGATCGATAAGCTCCTGAAGACTCAATTCTTCGGCGAGCAGACTGCGGAATTTTACGAAGTCCCGAATCCTCTCAATAATATCCGCCGAATGCATGACAGATTTTTCAATGTTGGCCAGAGCTGAAACACTATGTTCTTCACTGGCAGTACCTCGTTCAATTCTTCGCTGCATCATGTTGCAGTAATTCAGGATGGCCTGAAGTGGCTGGTTCAGCTGGTGAGCGAATTCGGTGCTCATTTGCCCCAGTAAACTCAAGCGAGAGGCTTTTACCAGGTGATCCGTGAGGGATCGAACTTCTTCCTGCAGCAGCTTGTCTGAATTGTTGTCTGTGAGATACAGGGTGGTGTGTGCGTTCTCTGTTCGACGCGACGGTTCGATTCTGGCCAGACACCAACGCGGACCTGTGTGATCGAGTGATATTTGGAAGTTCGTCGTTCGCACTTCCGATGTTTCAGCAGCTGTTTTGATCTGCTGCAGGAGTTCGCGATGAAAATTTCTGTCCACAATATCCGTCAAACGCAACCCGTTTAGCTGTGGAGTTTTATCGCCTGCTCCAAAAGCCGCCGTGTGGCTGACGACAAACCGCTCGTCCAGCGTGATCGCAAAGTCGCACGCCTGGTCTGCAATTCGTCGCCATTCGATAAGCTTCCGATTGCGACGTGACTCACGGCGCACACGAAGAATATTCGTCAACAGGATCGTGCCATGCAGCTTCAGCAGTTCAAAGAACTCATCGGCATAGTCGTCGTTGATTGGAACTTCGTGTCGGCATGCCAACCCCAAAAGTCCCTTCACCTTTCCATCAACGCGAATTGGACAAAGGTAATACACCTTGCAGTTGACGTCTCGCAACAGTGGCTCCAGGAGCCGACCACCGTTATTGGATCCACCACGAATTTTTGCAATCTTGCCTTCTTCTATGCATTTCTGAACCCCTGGCGGCAGCAGCCGATAGGGAAACCGCTTGAGTGTGGCGGCAGTCTTATCTGAAATCACCAGGCCAGAGTGATGTCTCAAGCCCACAAGACCGGTTGCCGAGTCACCGATGGACACGCGGAACAGGTTGGCGTCGATGGAATTTGTCGAGTCTGCAAGTTTCTGCAGCACTCGGCGCCCAACGGCCTTGATGGTCTTGCGATTGGCAAGGCTAAGTTTGTTGGTGGCGCGAAATGCTCGGTAACGCAGCTTGCTGCACTGTTCTTTCAGGCTCTCCGAATTTCTTCGGTTGCAGGTGGAGGAATCCTCCGAGTCCAGTTGTGCATTGTTTTGCGCCATTTTTATTCAGCGAAACGTGTTCGTTGGAGAAGCCTCGATTGTGTCATGCTATGGAATGCTCTGATACCCTGGAATCCCCCGAATTTAAGGAACTTCAGAATCCTTTCCCGAAACGCCGGTAAAACCCACGACGGAAACGGTCGGCACTTCGTTTCTGTTGCCGGTTGACAGCACGTTGAGTAAATATCGTTGATTTGGGCTCTGCTTTTTTTTGCATTTTGGAGACGCGTTGATTCTCCTGCGCAAGAGAAAGAGCGACAATCGGTGAGAGCCCCAAACCGACCTGGAGAAGTTATGCGACACAATCGTTCGGCATTTCAATAGTCCACATTTCAATTTCTTTCAGCGCTGTTCGTGTTGTTCTGCAGTGGCAAAGCGGCGGTTGCCGCCGAAGAGATTCAATATCACGGCTACTCTAAAGCCATCGAATTGAAAAATGCTGACACGCGTGTTGTACTTTGCCCGGAAGTTGGCGGTCGCGTGCTTGAGTATTCTCACAACGGCGTCAACGTTCTGTATCTGTCATCCACTGAAAAAGAATGGAAGCCCGGCGATAAACCACAGGGTTCGGCCGGGCGATTCGACATTGGTCCTGAATATGTCATCCCCAAACATTCCATACTGTGGAATGGTGAATGGTCGGCAAAGATTACGGGGCCTCGCTCTGCGAAGCTGACCAGCAAAAAAGATCCCGCGACCGGCGTTCAGCTGTCCCGTGAATTCCAGTTGGCCAATGATTCGTCGCAGTTGTCGTGCACACAAACGATTCATAACGTCTCAAAGAAAACAACAGAATGGTGTCACTGGAGTCGGACGTTTGCCGTTGGGAAGGGAATCTGCGTCATCCCGCTGACCGCCAAAGGGGAGTCACCGCAAAGCCGATTCCCCAACAGTTACGTCATGTATCATGGTCGCGGACTGATCAATGTCGAACCCCAGGACCCCCAGATTCGACGTCGTGACAACGTCCTGGAAATCCACCCAACCCCCGCTCACCCCAAACTCGGCTTCGACAGCTATGCGGGAGTGATCGCTTATGTCGCGCCGAACG
>CAYZYB010000852.1:0-3029 GCA_964481505.1 uncultured Planctomycetaceae bacterium
TCGGCGTCCGCTTCAGCAGCGGAACTGTTTGATGAGTTTCTAACGAAGCACTGTCTGCGTTGTCACGGATCTGAGAGGGTTGAACGCGAACTGCGGATTGATCGGCTCTCTCGCGATTTCAAAACCGGAACGGATGGGCATCTCTGGGCGGAGATTGTGGAACGGATCAACTCTGGCGAGATGCCGCCGAAGGATGAACCTCAGCCAACGATCGACGAGATCGCGACGGTTGTCGGGCAGCTCGACTCACGAATTCGTGAAGGGCGAGCCGCGCGGATGGCGGCGCGGCCAGCGGTCGCGCATTATCGGCTCAGTCGGAAGGAATATCAGAACACAGTCTTCGACCTGCTGGGCGTGCGCTACGATCCAACCAAACCGGGGCAGTTGAATGAGGACACACTGTGGCACGGATACGAGCGTATCGGGTCCCGACTTTCGCTTTCGCCGTCGCACATCGATCGCTATTACCGCGCGGCCGACGTTGTGCTCGACCGTGCTTTCCCAGCCAGGTCGACCGAGGCTCGCAAAGTTCGGATGACTGCCGCGGAGCTGCGTTACGGCGGCGGGAAAAAGGAGCAGGAAGCGCTCGACCGGTTCGGAATTAAGCGACCGCTGCGATTCCTCCACTTTCCCGGTCGAGTTCAGGCAGCGCTCAGGCATCACTGGTTTGGAAAGACGGGCCCGGAACACAGCGGCCTCTACAAACTGCGTCTGCAGGCCAGTGGAATTCGCCCGCCCGGTGGCCAGCCGGCGCATCTAAGTGTCGGCATGAAGACGGGGGAAGAGACCGTCGACGGCCTCATCGAATTTGACGTTACGGCGCCCGAAGACAGCCCGCAGGTTTATGAGTTCGAGGTATTCCTTGAGATGCCAACCAGCCTCTATTTTTGCGTGGTCGCCACTGATGGTGTGGACAGAAGAGGCGGCGCTGCCTTCCGTAGTGCGATCGCGAGCCGAGGATACATTTTCACGCACAGTAGCGAGACCGCTCTGTTGAATCCCAACGCTCCGCAGATGTTTGATGACAAAGGGAACGGTATTTTCTCAACGGCGCTCCTTGATTGGATCGAGTGGGAAGGGCCGCTGGTGTCGGAGGCAGAAAAGTCCCGACGAAATGGTGTGATACCGCCTGATGATGCGACGGCAGCGGTGGTCTCCGAGAACCTGCGACGCTTCGCTCAACGCGCATGGCGACGGCCGGTGAAGAAGGAGGAACTGGTTGACTATGTGGAATCGTATCGCGCCGACCGCGAAGCGGGTGAGACGGCGACGAACGCCTTTCGTAACGCGCTGCAGAGAGTGCTGACATCCAGAAACTTTATCTACATTGTCGAGGGCGATCCTGACGTACGCGAAACGCTAACCGACTGGGAACTCGCGTCACGGCTTTCGTATTTCCTCTGGAGCTCTATGCCCGACGACGCCCTTTTCGCTGCGGCCGATGGCCGAATACTGAACGGCGAGGACCAAAAAAAAGAAGTCGACCGGATGCTGACGGACGACCGCATCAATCGCTTCATCGACGACTTCTCACGACAGTGGCTCGGGCTTCACCGCGTCGGGATGTTCCCGCCGGACAAGAAGCTGTATCCAGGCTATGACGACTGGCTTGAGACGAGCTTGCGGGCTGAACCGGTTGAGTTTTTCCGCGAGATGTTCACGAAGAATCTGCCCCTGGACGGGTTCCTCGATTCCGACTGGACAATGGCCAACGTCCGGCTCTGTGATTTCTACGGATTGCCGGAACCGAGTACCGATGGTTTCCAGCGCGTCTCACTCAAACCCAACGATCATCGCGGCGGTCTGCTCACGATGGGCGCGGTGCTCGGGTTGACTTCGGACGGAACGCGCCATCGTCCAGTGCATCGTGGTGTCTGGGTCAGCGAAGCGATCTTCAACAGGACTCCGCCGCCACCGCCCGCGAACGTTGAACCGATCGAGCCCATTCCGCCCAAAGGGAACAAGATAACCATCCGCCAGAGAATCGAAGCACACGCCAAGAACGCGAACTGCGCGGCGTGTCACCGTAACATCGATCCGCTGGGACTGGCGTTTGACCAGTACGACGCGATCGGCCAGTGGCGCACTCGTGAGCGGGTATCAACTGGTGTCGGTGAAGATCCGCTGGTTGATGCCTCGGGCGTCATGCCCGACGGCCGTCCGTTCGATGATTCTGTTCAGTTCAAACGACTGCTGCTTGAGGACCGCGACAAAGTCGCGCGAGCCTTCATCGAACACCTTTGCACGTACGCACTTCGCCGCGTGCTGACAGTGGATGACCGAGACGATCTTAGATTGATTGAAGAAGAAGCAAAGAAGAACCAATACCGGGTCAGGGATATCGTACGTGCGGTGGCGCTGTCCGACCTGATCCGAAAACGCTAACGAAGAAACGCAAACAATGAGCAACTATCTCTCTCAACGCTGGTTGATCGACCGCCGCCATGCTCTTCGCGCATTAGGCACCTGTATCTCACTGCCGATGCTGGAATGCATGACTCCACTCAGCGCTGCGGAACGGACCACCACGCCG
This sequence comes from uncultured Planctomycetaceae bacterium, assembly GCA_964481505.1. GTDB lineage: Bacteria > Planctomycetota > Planctomycetia > Planctomycetales > Planctomycetaceae > Fuerstiella. The sequence goes on from CAYZYB010000852.1 coordinate 2,534, forward strand.
CGGCGCAGTGCATTCATTTATCTTGCGAACGGTGTCCATTCGCTGAACTATCAGATCACGACGCCCGGCAAGGACTACGAATTTTCTCAATCGCTTAAACCACTGGAGAAACATCGTCAGGTCATCACTCCTGTCAGCGGTTTGCATCATCCTGGAAGCCTTGGCCATCATCATAACTGCATCAAGATTTGGCTGACTGGTGGAAAGCTTGGCCCTTCGGATCGCAACACCATCTCGGTCGACCAGAAGATGGCCGAAGTCACGGCTCAGCACACACGCTATTCATCGATGGAAATCGCCATCACGCAGGAATCGCTCGCCTGGACCGCAGACGGCGTTCAGCTTCCCGCCATGCGGCGCTGCAGTGATATCTTTGCGTCGCTGTTCGAAGAACCGAAGGGCGGCACGGCCGTGCGGCGGAAAGCTCTACGCCGCAAAGCCAGCATTCTTGATGACAATCTGGCCGAAGTGCGGCGGCTTGAACAGAAGATGGGAG
>CAYZYB010000853.1:0-3027 GCA_964481505.1 uncultured Planctomycetaceae bacterium
CCGTGGAACAGCTGCAAAAACAGTGTGGCGGCAGGATGCCAACACTACGAAATCGCGTTTGTGGACAAAGTCTGGCGCAGAACGAAAGACGTTTGTGGCAGCTTCGACAGACTGCTGAAAAAACAGCAGCTACTGTCCGTCTTTGGACACTCCATCATCCTGCGGATACACGATTAGTCGGTCGTGGCACAGCAGCACGAGATCTTTGTGACCGTCGCCGGTGACGTCGACAATGAGGCCTTCGCGGGGTTCGGTGCCACGGGATTTGGCTTTCGAAACCAGTCGCTTTTCTTCGAAGACGCGAAAGTGAGTCGCAGTCTGCAGGCCTTCATCCGGTGAAAGACTAAGTAGCTCGACACCATCAATGCTGGTGTCGATCACCACCAGATCAACGGCGCTGTCTCCGTTGACATCGCCGGCAATAACGTCAGCTGCATAGGCATCATCGCGGTCTGATTCGTACGTCGCGACTTCCTCGACTTCCACATTCAAACCACCGGAATACAGAACAGCAAATTGCTGATTACCAAACAGCAACAGGTCGTCTTTGTTATCACCGTTCAGATCGGCGACATGTGAAGAATTGAAGTTGGCCGTGCCCAAATCCACTTCCTTCCACGCTCGATAAACGCCGCTCGCACGTTTCAGGATGCGCAGTTTCCGGATGCCGATGTCGACCAGCACGATTTCGTCTTCTTGGTCGTCATCAAGATCCAGGACGGCGACGCCGGCAATGCGGGCTTTCGATTCGCCGGCGTTAAACTGGTCGGCAACGTTCCAGGCTTTTCCGTCGAACGTCATTTTTCGAGCAAATGCATCGCGAGCCACGAACAGGCTGTCGCCGGAAACAAAAAGTTCACCGGATGAAGAATGGCCCAGGTTCAGTTGGCCGACCACGCTGTTTGCTTCGCCGCTACCCGTCACCAAAGTGACACCTTTGTTTCCCGATCCGTTGGGAACCACCAAAACTTCGTCGCGCCCGTCGTCTTCAACGTCAATCGCTCTAAGTTCAACACCGCGACTACCGACAGCCGCCGATGGTAGCTTGACCACACCACCCAAACTTTCCCACTCGCCTTCCGTCGCCGATTTGTACCGCTGCAGCTGAACTTCACCGCGCGACGAGCTTCCTTTTTTGCTGCAGACAACAAGCTCACCGCGGTCTTTGCTGACGAGCCATTCGATGGCCGCGAGTTCGAAGCCTTCTTCTGGTCGAGCGATCGTTTGTGGAAACGTCATGCGGCCGTCTTCGACCCTGCTCACGGCAACCGCCGTTTCTTTGTTGCTCATATGGATCACTTCACAGCGACCATCACCATCGATGTCCACGACGCACACGTCTGTCGCGTCGAGCAATCCAGGAAATGTTTCCGCAGAATTCAGGCCGTCGACACCATTTTGGCGAAAGACCAGAACCTGAGCTGTTTCCGGATCCGTTACCACAACGTCGTTCCGTTTGTCACCGTCGATGTCACCGATCGCAATTGCGCGACCGCGACTGCCCGATGCTTCGCCAACACCGAATCGCACCAACCTCGTAGGAACTTCTTCACTGTTGTCGGAATTGCGGCGAATGGCCGACACCACCACGCGGCCGCTGCGATTATCAACGGTTAGAATTTCCTGCCCCGGCGACTGATCGACATTCGACAGGGTCACGGATCGAGGCTGTTGTAGTTCGAACACAAGTTCGGGGCCCAGACGGCCGTCTTTGGTTTGCAGGCGAGCACACAAGCCTCGCGATGATCCGCTGCTGGCCTGATAGCACAGATCATTGCGGCCATCGCCGTCGATGTCGGCAACCTGCAATAACGAAAGCTGAGTGGACGTGTTGATAAGCTGCACCGGAGCGTCCATTTTTTTGTCAGCGTTTTGCTTCACGACGTAGGTGAAAGTTTTGCCAAGCACTGCAATGTCGGGCAGTTTGTCGCCGTTGATATCTCCGGACGAAATCATCCACGCCGCCGGTGCGAGGTCCGGCAATCGCACGGACCACTTCTGCGTCCATTCGGTCTTTCCCTTTTCCGGCTGATAGCGAATCACCAGCCGATCAGGCGCACCAACGTAAGCGATGTCGTCACGACCGTCGGCGTTGAAATCGTTAACGATCAAGCCCGCGACCTGTTTGTCCACGGGGATCTGTCGAATATCGAATCTCCAGTCCGACTTGACGTCGTTGATGTACCGACCGGTTCCTTTTTGCTGTTCAACGTCTTCCGTAAGCTGCTTGAAAAATCGGATCGAACTCGTCCGATTGTCAACGGCAATGAGGTCTGTGTTCCCATCGCTGTCAAAGTCCCCAGCCGCAAGATTGAATGCGCGCTGATCGAGTTTGTAGAGTTCAATGCCGCTGAAGCCATAGAACTGAGCGAGTCTATTTTCTTGTTCACCAGTATCATCACAGAATGCGGTTCCTGCGATGGCAACCGAAATGCTGACAAGAAAACCGATGATGCTGGCAACGTCGGCCAGACTTTGTCGAATCGAAAACTTCACGCTGTCAAGTTCCTATTGGTTATGATCTTACACATCAGCCGCAATGGCGACCTGGCGGGGCGGGGGAGTCGCTATGAGCTGAATATTGTCAGACGTCGGCGTCCTCAAACACCATTGTGGCAACGATTTTCAACCAAACAACCATTCCCAGTCTTCGGAAGCAGACCGGCAATCCTTTTCCGAGTGCAAATGAGGTTGAATCGGAGGAAATCATGCAGCAAAATCACGGCGTAGGATCGGACGTCAGACGTGGCGTCGGACTTTGAAATGGTTGACCACAAAAATCGGTTCAAAAAACATGTCGATCGAACAGGCTGAAAAACTCAAGCGAGAGCTCACCGATAAGTGGGTGGTCGTCGCCGAAGACACACCAGAACTGCGTCGTTTCGCCGCGCTTACGGGCAAAGTGAAAACGGTCAATATGAACTGCCGAGCTCTTGTGGAATTTGACGGCCCGGAAGATATCGCGTGGTACGACATCGATCCTCAGTTTCTGACAGTCGTCGATGCTCCTCGCCCGAAGGCGAAGAC
>CAYZYB010000854.1:0-3023 GCA_964481505.1 uncultured Planctomycetaceae bacterium
GTACCGAATTTGCCACGTGGGATCTCTGCGATCGAGGCTCTCAAACGCCTTACGGCGAATTTGTTCGCATTGAGTATAGAATGCGGCTTTCGATTCTTTACGAAGTTTCGCCACAGTGTCGCGTTCTTCAATTGACACCACACACTTTGTCAGGACGTCGCTCAGTCCAAACGTGACTCGATCAAGCGATACAGCGCTGCCAGCGTTCTGTTGAATCACGGAGGCGAGTTTCGCTACGTCAACTTGTTGGCCGCGTTCGAATGTGTCGAACGTCGCCTTCAATTGTCGCCACGCCGCGAGTTGCTCGGTGGTCATGATGTTGGGCAATTGTTTTTCGATGCGTGCTTGAGAAGCCTCGCGACAATGTTCGGCAGCGTCTTTGATTGCAACGCGATAGCGAGTTTCAAGCTCGTCTGCGGCGGCTTGGTCTATAACCCTCGGTACAAAGTACTGAACAAAGACCTTCCATGGATCAGGAGTGGAAAGGTCATGACGCGTAAGGTGTGTGTTTAGGCCAACGTCTACTTTCGCGAGTCGTTCTGAAGCCTCATCCGCAACCGAAGTTGTATTAAAGAGAACGCAAAGAGTGAGGGCCGCCAAATAGCAACGACCGCGAAGCATCAACATCTGAGTTTCTCCAGCGATACAAGCGAATTTGTCAACGTCCGCACCATTGAGGGTTGGCTAAAGAGGTAGTCGACTAGAGTATTGTCGCACGTCGACGCGTGTCAACTGTGACGCAGTCAACACTGTTCGGCACGATGGTTGCTGAATCGGGTGTTTGGTGCAAAATTCTGGGTAGCAACAGCGACGTGGTTCGATTCGATGTTGCGCGCTCAGTGTGTAGCATCGAGCGCCACACTGAATGTGTGCAAGCCGGGAAAATGCAGCGAATGACAACATTCGATGTCGCAACGCTATCAGATTCGCATCTCACTAATACGTGACTCTTCGCTTGAACGATTTCAACAGTTCGCTTCGTCTTTTCCTACCGCAACCTGGCCTGCCACGACGTTCCCGCTTGAGTTTCTCCAGAGGTTGTCTCTCTGCGTCGGTCAAATCGCCAGAGAGCAGTTTGAGTTCGCGAGACGGGGTATCCGTGTGATCAGATTGATGGAGTGAAACGACGGTTTTAGGACTGCGTTTGGGATTTTCCTTGCGCGCTTATGCCGAACCGTCATTGGTCTCTAAATTCGCCACACTGACTCAGTCATTTTGTGGCGTCGGTGATCACGACCGACGCAGAACACGGCCTTCGCCAGCTGACGTTGCGTGCGGCATGCCGAAAGAAATGCTGTGCTCACTCTCCACGAGCCGCACGATCGACTCAAGCTGAAACCTGCTTAAGCTGCGTGTCCATCGTTTAGACGTTGAAGCTGCACTGATAGCTAAAGGAAAGCCTGCGTGGGCCGCCCTTAAGAGGACGGCCCACAGATTGCTTTGTCGGGCGATTCTACTGTGGTGGCGTCAGCGACCGTTCCGAAGGTATTGCCGTGATACGCCAGCGAGAGGCCGTGGTCGGCACTTCAGTCAGAATCTGATACGTGGTGTGCTCATTCGCTGCTGTCATGCGTTTCGAGTAAGCGAGGGCGCGTTTGATCGTCATTCGATTCAGGCCAGTGAGGCCCGCGAGCGTCGAGAGCGAAGCCTTCGGATTGGCTGATTTTGCCCTGATGCAATGCTCGATATGCCGGATGTGCAGAGGTGGTTCAAACAGGTATCGCTCGAATTCTGTGGCGGAGTCGCCGTTGGGGGTGGCCGCATCATTTCGTAGATGGATCGTGAATCGTGCCATCGGGCGAACCTGAGATGTGTCCAGTGCCTGCACGGGAAAAATCTGCAGCGTTGAGATCGTCCGCATTAGGTCGGCAAACTGATACGAAACCGAAGCGACTTCAGTGATCAACTCGTCCAACGGTTGTTGCAACCTGCAGGCGATTTCGTCCTTCCGAGACGGCGGTCGCTGTGGAACGGTTCCCTTCTGAAGTTTCTCAATCTCCTTGTTCGTTTCCTGCAGACGTTCCACCAACTGGATAATGTTGCCTCCCGCCTCGATGGCTTGCGTCAGGTTTATCGCTTGCTGTTGCAGTTTCCGGAGACGCTTAGCATTCGGATCACGTTTTGTTCTCTGCACCGCGGTCAATCGGCGGAACTCTTCGCTGGCCGTGCGGCGCACGATTTCTTCAATGCCAGCATTTTGTTGGAGCCAACCACAGAGATCCGTCAGGAGACTGTTGCGGGCGAATTCACAGTTCACCTGAACTCGATTCCAGCACCGTCGGCCTGCAGATCGGTTTGAGTTCTTACACTTCAAGACATCTCGATCATAGCGATGCATCAGGTCGCCACAAATCGCACAACGGGCATGCTGGGCGGGCCAGATCGAGTTCTTTCGGGAACGCCCCTGCAGCGGATGTTCCCTGCCTGCCAAACAGCGGTGAGCATTCTCGCGGCGCTGAATGACGTCCAGCACTTGTTCGTGTCGCTCTGTCGAAAGATGAGCTAACTCTGGCACTGATGCCGTTTCCGGTGTGTCGTTTTTGCGCCGCCGGTGGCGGCCTGTGCTGTAGACCGGTTCACACAAAACTGTTCGAAACGTCCGCGTACCGCTCAGAATTGGATCACTCAGAAGATCTTTGACGTGGCGGGCAGTCCATCGCCCGTTTGTGGCGTACGGTGGCGGCGGAACAGCCTCACGTTCGAGCCATTCGGCAACGGAAATATAAGTGCTGCCGTCGATAACGCGCAGCGCCATCTCTTTGATGATCGGTGTGCATTCGTCGAGTCTGGTGATTGTGAGTCCGCGCCGGCCGAAGTCACCTGAGTCGGCTTCTCGTTTCGTTAGCTTTCGATAGCCGTACTTGACTTTCTGAACCATGCCACCGCCGTGGAAAGAATGCGTGGCTGTTCGCCGTACGCGGCGACGGGTGTCGGACACCATCAGGCCATGCCGAAGTGTTGCCGCTCCGAGCATCAGTTCCCAGTTTTCGTCGGCCGTGTCGAGGTTGTCGGCGATGCAGATT
>CAYZYB010000855.1:0-3019 GCA_964481505.1 uncultured Planctomycetaceae bacterium
ACATGAAAGACTGGTTTCAGCCTGCGGGTGAAGAACACATCAAGGCGATGGACACCGCCAAACGAAAGCTGGAACAAGCCGCTGCTGTTGGTGCACCACACACTGTTTCAGGACCACCTCACGGAAAGGCGGACCGAGAACTCGGAAAACGACACTACCACGAATTGCTTGAACTCGGGGCGCAGTTCGGCGTCGTTCCCGCCTTCGAATATCTCGGGTTCATTGAAGACCTCAAGACAATCGACGACGCCATCGAGATCGTGACGGGCAGTGCTCATCCTGCCGCCTGTATGGTGTTGGATCCTTTTCACTGCTATGTTGGAGGTGGCGGAGTAGAATCGATCGCAAAACTAACGGCAGAACAGGTCGCCGTTTCGCACTTCAACGACGCCCCGTCTGATCCACCGCCGCACACCCAGCGCGATCCGGATCGCGTGATGCCCGGTGATGGAGCCATCGACCTGAAGAGGTATTGCGATCTGCTGCGGCAGATCAATTACTCAGGATTCGTGTCACTCGAACTGTTCCGACCGGCTCTCTGGGAACTCGACCCACTGGAAGTCGCCAGGCAGGGGCTGGAAAAAATGCGTACGGTGGCCGAAGCTTAATCGCGAAACACCGTTACCAGCGCCAAGTCGCTTCGCGAACTTTCAGTGGCACAAAATCGTCGTTTCCGGATTGCCGAAAGAAGATTTCACGTGTCAACGCAAACAGATTTACGGTTTTCATGTAGACCTGGTACAGCGGGTAGAATGGCAGCACCAGACATAACGCCAGGTCGTGTCGCGGACGGTCCGAGTAGAAAAGCAGTGCCAGAGCCTGTAGACACTCCACGCACAAACCGCAGAAGTACAGCAGCAGCAGCAGCTTCCATGAACTTGCCGGATAGACGGTAACGATCCACAATCCATACAGCCAGAACGTGTACACGCAGACGACGTTAAAGAACCAGCGTTCGAGCATCAGAAACAGGTTGGACCAGCGAAAATTGGGGCTGAACGGATTCGCCATGTCGTTGTGTTTGCGGCATTCAAAAGTAATCACAGTGCGATCCCATCGGCATCGCTGAGCAAACAAGCGTCGCCACGAAGTCGGAACATTTGTGAAACAGGTCGCGTATGGCGCGACTTCTACTTTGTAGCCTGCTTTTCGAATTCGAAGCACCAGATCTCCGTCTTCTCCTGGCCCGACATCCCAGCCGCCAAGCTTTTTCAAGACGTCCGTCCGAAAGGCACCGAAAGCGCCGGACACGATTCCCAGAACTCCCGTACGACCACGCGCCATTCGGCTAATGAAGATCGTTTGACGATATTCGTACGCCTGCAACCATGAACATAAAGAGGAAAACGGGTTCCATGACAGTACCGTCGCAGAAACCGCGGCGACCTGTGGGTCTTGTAAAGGCTGAATGAGTTCGTAGATCGATGTATCGCTGAGCTTTGAATCAGCATCGATAGTGACAAGCACTTCGCCGGTCGAATGCTGCATCCCCATATTCAGGGCTGATGATTTTCCACCCCGTTCGCTGCGTTTGAACACCGATATGTTTGGACGGTCGGCAGCGAATTCCAGCGCCACGTCCGTCATCCCGTCAGTGGAAGCATCGTCGACCACAATCAATTCGAGATTTGGATAACGACTCCACACAGACTGCATCGTTTCTGTAATCGTGTTGGCTTCGTTTTAACCTGCGATGACAGCGGTGACTTTGGGCAGGTATTCATAACGACCAGAATGCGGCCCAGGCAGTTTGCGTGTGAATGGAAACTTCAGGCAATCCCAGAATGCCATGATCAGCACACTGTAAGCGTAGCGCGGCGCATCAACCAGCAACAAAACACCCAGAACAAGCAAAAGCTCATCCGGACGCAGGCTGGCTACCCAAAAATACCATTCCGTCAGCATGACACATTCGCTTCCGTAAGCAGCGCACGAATCTTCTCGACGTCCGCGTAGTCGTCTTCCACAAACTCCGGATCCGTCCTGCGTCCGTGATCCGCTTCAATTTTGAAAGAACAATTCCGCCCAACACGTTTTGCCGCGTACAGACATTCGTCCGCGGCCTCGATAATTTCTGTCGGATCATCCACCAACTTCACATCGTGTACCACGCAGGCGCCTACGGAAATCGTTGGTACCGGCTTTGGCACGTGCGGATCGGCTTGAAGTTTCAATACTTCCGTTCGTAGCCGCCGCATCACGATGTCGATTTCGGCCGGGCGACAACCGCTGCAGATAACGGCAAATTCATCGCCGCCAAATCGAGCGACCATGTCGTACGAACGAAGTGACTTTCGCATCGCCGTGGCGACTGTAGTGAGAGCGGCGTCGCCGGATGCGTGTCCATAGGTGTCGTTGATCGTTTTGAAGTTGTCGAGGTCGACCAGAACGACGGCGAGGGAATGACCACAGCGGTCGGCACGATTGCACTCCGCCTCGAGGTGCTGGTCGAACGTCGCGCGATTGGGGAGCCCCGTGACAGCGTCTCCCTGAGATGTCTTGAGCGTCTTTTGAATCGACTTCCAGCTGATCAACACGTCAGTATCTGTAACGACACCAAGAAGGACGCCATCCTTTGTCACTTTCGTGAGATCAGAATCATCATCGACGACCTTTCCTCCAACATCCGGCACTTCCAAACGACTCTGCAGCGCCGCTTCTGCCGGCATGTCCATCCAGCGAACCATCTCACTGGGGTTCGGATTCGTTACCCGTCTTAAGACATCTTCCGCAGCCAGCAAACCCACTGGTGCGCCGGTATCGTCTTCCACAAACAGATATGGATGACCACCCGATGCTGTTTTTTGGAAGACTTCCACCAGTCGAGCGTCTGACCGCACGCTGCAGTCGTCCGCTGACTTTTTGAGTCCTTCGATAAGATGTGCGTCGTGAAATTCCATATCTGACAATCGGATCTTACGTTACTGCAATTTGAGGAATCGTCTGGCCCGACTTAACCGTTTTGCGATGTGACGCTATTTTTGTTCCTGCACAGGCCGTTGCGAAACTGACCCGGAGG
>CAYZYB010000856.1:0-3017 GCA_964481505.1 uncultured Planctomycetaceae bacterium
CGATTTCCCAAAGGGAGACTTCGTCGCCATCATGGGATCATCGGGCAGCGGCAAGAGCACACTCTTAAACCTGCTCGGCGCGCTCGATCGACCAACGCACGGCGAATACACGATCGGCGGACGACCTGTGTCGTCGATTTCCGATGACGAACTGTCGTCGATCCGCAACGAACTGATCGGATTCATTTTTCAGTCATACAACCTGATTCCGCAGTACACCGTGGTTGAAAACATCGAAGTCCCGCTGCACTACCGGCGCGGCTATCCATCGATTTCATCTGCAGACAAAAAGCGGATCGAATACCTTGCCGACATGGTGGGACTCGGTGACCGATTAGACCACCGTCCTTTTCAATTGTCCGGAGGACAGCAGCAGCGCGTGGCGATCGCTCGAGCACTCGTGAACGATCCACAGATCATTCTTGCCGACGAACCGACCGGTAATCTCGATTCCGCGACCGAGGCGGAAATCATGGAAATGCTACTGAAGCTAAATGCGGAAGGCCGCACTATTATCATGGTGACTCACGAAGACGCAGTCGCCAAACTGGCCAAGCGCCAAATCTTCATGAAAGACGGCGTTGTCGCCGGGGAAGGGATCTTCCCAGGATAAACGATGCCAAATCTTCTGCGCACAATTCAACTGGCCATGAAAAGCCTGCTGCTGCACAAGCTGCGGTCGGGCCTCACGATGCTGGGGATCGTCTTTGGCGTGTTCTCCGTCATCGCGATGCTGGCGATTGGCCGCGGCGCCAGCGAACAGGCTCAGGCTCAGGTTTTGAAACTTGGAGCCACCAATATCATCATTCGAAGTGATAAGCCGCCAAAAGAAAGCGCTGTGAACAGCGGTGGCGGATCCGTTCTCCGCTATGGCCTGTTGCGGAAAGATTTCGATCTCCTCGAAAAGACCATTCCGACGATCAGCCAGGCGATTCCGATTCGCGAAATGAACAAAGCCGCGCGGCATCGTGATCGTGAGATTACGGCTCGTATCGTCGGTGGAACCGCAGACTATATGGACATCAATTCGCTGGAGATGGCTCAGGGCCGTTTCCTGTCTGATGATGATCGGAGACAAAAAAAGAACGTGGCGGTCCTTGCGTCCGGAACTGCGGACGAATTGTTTCAGTACGAAAACCCGGTGGGGCAGTCCGTCAAAATTGCGGACCGGTTTTACACGATCGTTGGCGTCACGATGCCTCGCCAGGCAAGTGCGGCGATCGGCGGCAGCATGTCCGGACAGAATTACAACCTGGACATCTACATTCCGCTCGAAACCATGCGAGTGCGAATGGGAGATCTCAATATAGACCGTTCCACCGGTTCGTTTAGTGCCGAATATTGGGAACTGAGTCAGATTACGTTGCGAGTAAAATCGCAGGATCTGGTGTTGCAGACGGCCAACGTGATTCGTGAAAGCATGAAGCAGAATCACAAAACCGACGGCGACTATTCTGTCGTCGTTCCGCTCGAACTGCTCAAACAGGCAGAACAAATCCGCGTGATTTTTAACGTGGTGCTTGGTTCGATCGCCGCGATCAGCCTACTCGTTGGCGGTATCGGCATCATGAACATCATGCTGGCGACAGTGACAGAACGAACCCGAGAAATCGGTATTCGGCGGGCGTTAGGAGCAAAGCGGCAGGACATCACAGTGCAGTTCCTCACGGAAACCGTCGTCCTTGCGGGAACTGGAGGCTTAATCGGCATCGGCCTGGGACTGGCCACGCCGGTCGCTTTTGCGGTCATTAGAGCCGTCGTGCAAAAGCTGAACGTGGCGGGCGGTCAATCGGCAAGCGAGTTCTCTCAGATGTTTGCGGAGATGAATCCCACTCCGGTGCCTGCAAGTTTGCCGCTGGCGTTCTTCATTTCCGTGGGAATCGGCGTGATGTTTGGCATGTATCCAGCGTTAGCAGCTGCTAAGCTGGATCCGATCGAAGCTCTGCGACACGAATAAAGCGGCTCGCGACTCGGTTCATCTAGCGGTGTCGTAGTCGTCACGATCGGCGGTCCACGCCAGCAAACTCACAGTTACAGCCTACCGAAATCATGTCGTCTGATTCCGAACAGCTTCATTCCATTCTGGCCCGTTTCTTGCCTGCGTCTGCAGATCGGCAAGCAGCCATTGACGAAATTCTCGCGGCCCAAGCCACCGCGGAAATCCCCGGCGCGGCCATTGATATTGATCGCTCAAAGCGGTGCGGCTTTCCGGAAGTTGTTTTCGCAGAAGGCAAGCCGAAGGAACTAGTGGTTGAGATCTTTCGCAAGCTCCACGACGTTCAACAACGCGCATTCGCGACGCGTGTATCTGCCGAACAGGCCGACGCTGTATCGTCTGCGTTTTCAAAAGCAGATTACAACGCTGTGGCGCGAACCCTGCTGCTACCGGAACCAGGGTTCTCCCCGCAGGCTCAGTCACCGCGAGTGGCGATCGTAACGGCTGGCAGTTGTGATGCTTCCGTCGCCAGAGAAGCCGCGGAAACTTTGCGGTGGATGGACGTTGGGTGCGAACTGATCGAGGACGTCGGCGTCGCCGGTCCACAACGACTGTTGAAACATGTGCCGTTGATGCAAAAGATGAAAGCGATCGTCTGTGTCGCCGGAATGGAAGCCGCGCTGCCATCCGTTGTTGGCGGGCATGTTTCGTGTCCAGTGATTGGCGTCCCTACGTCGGTCGGTTATGGAGCTTCCTTCGGGGGCGTGACCGCCATGCTTTCGATGCTGACCTGCTGCGCTTCGAACGTTGTGGCGGTAAATATCGATGCCGGTTTCCGCGGCGGCTACGTTGCAGGGTTAATCGCCAGTGGCAGGAATGCCGTCGATGCTGTGAGCCAAAACGATGGCTGATGTGCATAACGCCCAGCAACGTTCGTACAACATGTCTCGCATTCGTGGCAAAGACACAAAGCCGGAACTCATTGTCCGATCGCTGGTCCATCAGATGGGTTTTCGGTTTCGATTGCACCGTAAAGATCTACCAGGCAAGCCAGACATCGTTCTGCCCCGGCATCGAAAGG
>CAYZYB010000857.1:0-3017 GCA_964481505.1 uncultured Planctomycetaceae bacterium
GTGACATTAATGGCCACGTCGCCAGCGTTTTCTTTTTCCCGATTCCACTCGGGCCAAAGGCAGAACCAACGGCCGAAGAACTGGCCGAAAAGAAGCCGCCGACAGCGGACGAACAGGCCGAAGCCGAAGCTGCTGCGGCAAAAATGTCTTCTATCCAAAAACTGGGGGCGTCCCTACGAAGCAGCTACACGACGATGCCGTTCGCGGTGATCCTGCTGCTTCTGGGAGCGACCTTCTTTACGCTTAAAATGGGCTTCATCAATTTCCGTGGATTTGTACACGCGATCAAGATCACCGCTGGAAAGTACGACAACCCGGAAGACGAAGGCGAAGTCACTCACTTCCAGGCACTAACGGCCGCTCTGTCGGCAACAGTTGGGCTGGGCAACATTGCAGGCGTCGCAACCGCCGTCACTGTTGGTGGTCCCGGCGCCACCTTTTGGATGATCGTCGCGGGTTTCATCGGCATGACCAGTAAGTTTGTCGAATGCACACTGGGACAACTATATCGCGAGACTCGACCGGATGGCCGCGTGATGGGCGGGGCGATGTATTATCTATCCCGCGGACTAAAGGAAAAAGGACTGGGAACGCTCGGCGCCGTGCTGGGAGCACTGTTCGCCGTGTTGTGTGTTGGCGGATCGTTTGCTGGTGGAAATTCCTACCAGGTCAATCAATCCCTGGCAGCCGTCGGGGCTGCATTCGGAATTGTGAAAGATTACCCATGGGTTTACGGGCTGGTGATGTCCGCAATGGTGGCCATTGTGATCATCGGCGGCATCAAACGCATCGCTGCGGCAGCAGAAAAGATCGTTCCGACGATGTGTGGAATTTACGTCGTGACGGCAGTGGCGATTCTCATCATGAACGCAGGCCACATCCCCGAAGCCTTTCGGCAGATCTTTGAAGGCGCGTTTTCTTTCAAGGCGGGCCTCGGCGGATTCATCGGTACGCTTGTCGTTGGCTTTCAGCGAGCAGCGTTTTCGAACGAAGCTGGCGTCGGTTCTGCTGCGATTGCTCACGCCGCTGCCAAAACAGACTATCCAGCTCGCGAAGGCCTGGTGGCTTTGCTTGGGCCATTTATCGATACGATCGTGATCTGCACCATGACCGCTCTGGTGATCATCATCACCAACGTCAGCGGTTCGATTGCTCCAGCAGACGCAGAAGCCTACCGCAACGCAGGCGGAGCAGCGATCACGTCGATGGCGATGAACTCGCACATCAACGGCTTCAAATACGTCCTTGGAATCTGTGTCATTCTGTTTGCGTTCTCGACAATGATTTCGTGGTCGTACTATGGCGAACGCTGCTGGGCTTACCTGTTCGGCGACAACGCTTCGATGAGCTACCGCGTTATCTTTATCATCTTCACGTTTCTTGGTTCGATTGTATCTGGCACAAACGCGTTGGACTTTGGCGACCTCATGATTCTGGGAATGGCAATCCCGAACATCATCGGCGTGGTGCTGTTGTCCGGCGTTGCTAAACGCGAACTAACCGAATACTGGGCGAAGGTTAAGAGCGGCGAATTCGACAGAGCGGCGAAGTAGTTTGTGTTCGGATGCAGCCGCTGCTGTCAGAGCATCGCAGGTGTTACGCCCGGCCTGTGACTCGGAGTCGCTCTACGGTGAAGAACCACGTTGCCCGCTGCAGCAGCGCGGCTCGCCTGGCGGCAAGAGTCGATGCCGACAGATTGGGAGCGACTCCCGCCACTGGAGCGATTCGATCACTCAGCGGTTTTGGGCTTTGCGATTGAGAACGACAACATTGTTGACGTCTCATACTTTTCGCCCGGTTTCAGCACGGTGTTCGGAAAGTTCTTTTGATTGACGGAATCCGGGTAGTGCTGAGTTTCCAGGCACAGACCACTGCGGTGAGCATAAGTCTTTCCATCTTTGCCTTTTTGCCCCTTCAGGAAGTTGCCGGAGTAGAACTGAATCCCCGGTTCCTTAGTCAAAACACGCAGGACGCGGCCCGATTCCCGGTGAGTGAGCGTGGCAGCAAGGTTGAAGAATTTCGACTTATCGTCCTTTTCATTCAGGACAAAGTTGTGGTCGTAGCCCAGGGCCGCGGTATCGGTCAGCTTCTCGATTCGAGCACCAATTCTCTTCGGTTTGGTGAAATCCAAAACCGTGTCGGCCACCGACGCGATTTCTCCCGTCGGAATCAAAGTGTCGTCAACGGGGGTGTAGTGCGAAGCGTTTAGCTTGAGGATGTGGTCGAGCACCGTTTCACTGCCGGCTCCACCAAGATTGAAGTACGCATGGTTGGTCAGGTTGAGTGGAGTTGCCGAATCCGTCATGGCAATGTATCGAATGGCCAGGTTATTGGATTTTTTGGGAACGAAGTAGCTAACCGTGATCTTAACGTTGCCGGGATAGCCCTCTTCGCCATCCGGGCTGGTGTAGCTAAGCAACACACCGTGACCTCGGTCGTTCGTCACCCCTTTTGCGTTCCAAACCACTTTGTCCAGACTGCGTTTTTCGCCACCATGAAGATGATTTGGGTCGTTGTTGATGGCCAGCATGTACTCTTTGCCGTCTACTGAGAACTTACCTTTGGCGATACGGTTGCAAACACGACCCGTCGTGCATCCGAAGTACTGATTGTCTTCGGATTCGTAACCGGCGACGTCGTCCCATCCCAAAATAACGTCCTCCACTTTCCCGTCCTTGTCCGGCACATGAAGCTGCACGAGTGTGGCTCCGCGCGTCATCACTTTGGCAATCAGACCTTCATCGCTTTTCAAAGTGTAGAGTTCAACAGGAGTCCCTTCAGAAGTTTTCCCAAAGTCTTCCACCGTGGGTTCAGCGGCTTCAGACGTGGCGGCAATTGTCAGCATTGATAGAAACAGAAATGTATGTCGGAGCATGGAATGGTCCTGTGAAGGAGGGAAGTTATCGCTTCTCGCAGACAAACATTATTGGGCGCACATCCAGCCATCACAAGCGTTGGCCGGTTTGTTGTGAAACCGCATCGTCGCTGAATCTGCGTTCATCTGTGGTCCGCTGTAT
>CAYZYB010000858.1:0-3012 GCA_964481505.1 uncultured Planctomycetaceae bacterium
GTCCCAGAAGCCGATCTGCGTATTCCTGATTTTGAACGGCGACAATTGAAAACTGCCGCAGCAACGGATGTATGAGTCGGCGGACACGTGAGTATCCACGAAAGCTCCGATCGCTCATCCGGGCATTGATTAATGCCGTTTGAATCTGCCGCCCCGCACAGGCATGTAGAAAATTCGGCCACAGCTCCAATTCGACCATCACCACAAGATCCGGGCTCACCCGCGATAGCGCGTTTGAAACGGCCCATGAGAAGTCCAGTGGAAACCATGAGACTTCACAACCTGAAAACCGTTCGGTCGCCAATGCAAAACCCGTATCGGTTGACGTAGTAATCAGAATCGGCCGTTCGCTGCCAACTTTACGGCGAAATGCTTCAACAACCTTCTGCAATTGCAACACTTCCCCAACGCTGACGGCGTGAAACCAAACGACGCGTTCTTCGGGATGGAATTGCGGAAGCTGTCCGATCAGCTTTTCCTTCCAGCCTTTACGATACCGCCCGTGACGCAGGTTCCTCCACAGGATGACGGGAGACAACAGTGTCAGCAGAATCGTATAGAGGAAATTTAGAATCCAATTCATCGGAATCCATTCCGGATGACAGTCGTATGAAAAGCCCAACTCTCAATTAAGCAACCAGCTCAAACGTCTTTCGTTTCCATCAGCTTCTATTCCGAATGACAACGGAACGTTTTCGAGCCGCAGCTCGCATCGGTCACGATGCTGCATCGCACTAGGCTTTGCCGTGACACTTTTTGAACTTTCGACCGCTGCCACAAGGGCAAGGGTCGTTGCGACCGACTTTTGGCTGGTCGTTGACGATGGGGTTAACGGCCCTGCCTTCATCGGCCCCGCTGGTCTGCATGTTTTCTGTTGGATCTTCGATTGGTGGTGCGACGTCCTGCTCAGATGCGGTAATCTTCCACAACGAACCGACAAATGCGGGGCTCTCCTGTTCAATACGGAAGGTCGCCTGTGTTACTTTTTCATCAATGCGTTCCCACATCTCGGTGAAAGCGCGTCGGCCTTCCTTTTTGTACTCAGTCTTCGGGTCTTTTTGAGCATAACCGACGAGTCCGATTCCCTGCTTCACCTGGTCCATGTGATGCAGGTGATCTTTCCATTCGGTATCGACAATTTCCAGCAGAACAGATCGTTCTGTCTGCCGTAATTCTGGTCGGTAAACACGATCAATGCCCTGAACGAACTCCGATCGCGCATCTTCAGGGCGCAATTCGCATAATTTCTCCTGATCAACCTTCCAGTTGAGCTCTTTGCTCGCCCATTCGGCAAGTGCTTTCGCCTGCTCGGGAGTCACTCGCGCGTTGGCATTGTCGGAATCCGGGATGCACTCCAGCAGCTTCGCCGCGACCATATCCTTGTCCGGCTTGGCCAGCAGAAAATCACGGCTGGTGTCGAGCAGAAGTTTTTCGATTTCTTCTGTCGACATCGAAGCAAAGTCTTCCGGACGGAAGTCGCGATTCAATCGCGTGTTTGCCCAGCGACACAGTTTTTCACGATTGTACTTTTCACCAGCCGAACCGTCACCAGACAGAAAACTGTTCAGTCCCACCTTGACCGGGAACGCCGCTTCCTTGTCGTCGTATAATTTGCGAACTTTTTCGTTTAGATAGTCTTCAACAAAGGCAGTTTCTCTGCCGGCTAAGTCTTCCGGAGTCACATCCAGCGTAAAGTGATGGTGTGCCCAGCCGCATAGAGACCGAACTTCGAAGTCATCCGCCATGAAGATATCGAGCGGAGCCACTTCCCATTTCTCAATGAACTTACGGCCGAAGTCCAACAGGTAAATCTGCAGATCCGGCCTGCCAACTTTTTGAAGATCTCGATCCTGCAAATTGATATCGAAGTATCGATTGGCCCACTTCGCCAGTGCAATCCAGTTCCACTGCTGCGTGATATCTTCTTCTTCGTCTCCGCCACCGTCCTCCGGCAGATAAACTTCGATCTGCTCCTGAATGACGACGTCGTACTGACGCTCGCCTTCGTCACGCAAATAGGTTTCCAGTTGCTGGCGATCAAAACCGCTCACCTGACGCTCATCGAGGTCAAGCCGCAGGTCGGATCCCGCCCATTTGACGATCGTCTTTTCGCGGTACTGGTCGTTGAGGAAATGATTCACCCAGTGTGAAATCTGTCCGCCCATCATGCCGAGCAACAGGTCGCGGCAGTCGGTGCCGTCCAGAATCTGCTGACGATAGGCGTAAGTCCGCTTACGCTGCTCGTCCATGACTTCGTCATACTCAAGCAAATTCTTTCGTTGATCGAAGTGACGTTCTTCGATCTTCTTCTGAGCTCCTTCAACTCGCCGCGTCACCATTGGGCTGACAATCGGTTCACCTTCGCTCAACCCGGCCCATTGCATAATGCGTTTGACGGTATCGCCCGCAAACAGACGCATTAACTTGTCTTCAAGAGAAATGAAGAAGCGGCTTGAACCCGGGTCTCCCTGCCGACCGGCTCGCCCACGCAACTGCAGGTCGATTCTTCGTGAATCATGTCGTTCTGTGCCGAGCACGTGCAGACCGCCGAGCTCCTGGATTTCCGCCGCCTGTTTCTTCATGCCTTCTCGGTCGGCAATTTTATCAGTCAGCTCGTCCCATTCGGACTTGGGAACGTCCAGCCGCGATTCGTACTTTTCTTTCAGCTCGTCCCATGCAGAATGCTCCGGATTGCCTCCCAGGATAATGTCTGTTCCACGTCCAGCCATGTTGGTGGCGATGGTGACGGCGCCACGGCGACCAGCCTGCGCAACGATTTCCGCTTCTCGTTCGTGCTGCTTGGCGTTCAGAACGTTGTGCTTAATCCCCTGCTTCATCAACTTGTTGCTGACCAGTTCCGACGTTTCGATCGAAGTTGTTCCAACCAGAACAGGACGGCCAGTGGCGTGGACCTCAGAGATTTGACTGACGGCAGCGTTCCACTTCGCTGTGTCCGTGGCGTGGATGGTGTCCGGCAGATGCATCCGCTTGATGTAGCGTATTGTGGTATCC
>CAYZYB010000859.1:0-3012 GCA_964481505.1 uncultured Planctomycetaceae bacterium
AGCCAGTTGCGACTGCAGGTAGTCGGCGTCTTTTGTTTGGCCGTCTTCTCGCAGCCTGTCGATGGTTTGCTGAAGGGTTAGTTCCTTTTGAGAACCCATCACGATCGGTGGTGATTTTTCTGGTTGACGAGGCTCCGTGGTCGCCATCGATTGGGTTGAATCGTCACTGATGACGATGTTGACTATTCGCCCATTGCGGTGCGATTCCAGTGGGACAAATTTTCCTTTTTTGCCGTTCACTTCGATGAGGTATGGGGCTCCCACAGCCATGTTTTTCAAGGTGGTCAACCCGGTCTCTTCTGTGACACCAAAAACCGATTCTGTGGCGTTGAAGTTGATCCAGCGCCCCTTAACTTTTGCGGTCGCAACGACTCCATACTTCACATTCTGATTAGCGAGTGGTTTTCGTTGGGAATTCCGGAGTCGGGCCTGAATTGTCATCGGGGGCGCGACGGTGATTTTGCGGTCACTCGGCGCATTTGGAATTTCGGCGCCTCCGATCAGCGAACCGTCTTCTGTCTGGACATAGACAACGCCGGCTGCTGCATCACGGTGTGATTCGAAACGCCCCTTTTCGTCGGTCGTGAGCTCCCAATGCCACGCTTTCGAGTTAAGCGGTTTCAGTCTGATTTTTGCGTCGGCGACTGGTTGAGCTGGGAAGCCAGTGACGACCGTTCCGTGAAACGGTATCGACCGCGGAGTGACAATGTTGGCCTCCAGTTCCACGCCGCTGGCGATGACCAGTCTGCGGGTGTTTTCCGGTCGACCCATTATCTGTACTTCGTATTTGCCGCGCCCCACAAAGAATTCATAGTAGCCCTGTTCATCGGCGTAGGTGCTGATTCCATAACCTCGGCGAATTGTAGCCCCATTTGTTTTGATGGGGCTCCTGCCAGGTGGAGCTTCGATGTATAGCTCGACGTTAGCACCCGGTGCCGGCAGAGAATTGTCTTCCCAGGTCACCCGGCCATGAATTCTTGATGCGGGGCTCACGACAATGTCGTCCAGCACCATCGATTTGTCTTTGACAACAATCCAACCAGTGCGGCTCTTTAGCTTTTTCGACGCCGTGGCATTCAGATAGAACTCGGTGTCTGGGGCAACATGAAAAGCGAATTTGCCGTCCCGGTTTGTCTCATGAGCGCCACAGCGCGGATAGTCTCGTCCGTGGATGGTGGCTCCGGCGATCGGTCCGCCATCGGTATCGACAACTCGCCCGGAAACTTCCACGGCCTGAGTCATTTCGAAGACCGGTTCGGTCCGGCCACGACGTCAGCGAAACGAACACACCAACAAATGTCGCCAGCGGCACGGGGAATCCCAAAATCATGCGCCAGATGGTCGAGAGCTCTGAGGCGAATACCAATTCAATTTTGCCATAGCTTTGTCCGTTTTCGGTCAACTCAACTGATATCTGGTTAGCAGGCAAGCCAGTTGTCCCACCAACGTTTTCCTGGTCAAGACCGCCGCCGCTGGCGAAGGATGTCAAGGCTGTTAACACCAAAGGGCCACTGGGAGCGATGCACGGCTGTTCATCCTACAAACATGAACCGAGCCGCTTTCGGAAGACCCGGAAACGCGTAAAACGCAGATCGATGCGATCGTTGAATTCCGCACTCAAAAAATCGGCAACGCCCTGAAGTCGGTCGCGGAGCTCACGACGCCTCTCATCAACACAGCAGCACATCCTCCACATGACGTCACACTCACTACCGCGTGCTCCGTGCTAAATATCGGCTTCAAGTGGCGGGTGGCACAAGCAACCTCGAACCGTTGCTCAGTCCAGCCCCGGCCACTCATTTCAGATGGAGCAATTTGCTGCCGCAACCGGTTCTCTTTCACTGCTTGTGGTCGTGTCAGGAAAACGCCGCACTTTGCACCGACTTCACATCGCGCAGCCGCCCTCTTCACAGCATCGAGACAAACAGGTCCGACTATGACTCCTGGTAAGTGCGTGTGCGCACGACTGTGATTTACACGTTAGTCGAGTTCCGGAATCGGATCATCAGGAGAAATTTCGGCGCCTTCCCAGTTCACAGTGCCGTCCGCACGGTGCAAAAGGATACGATGCTTGCTGCCGGGGGCTGGTTGCACACTTTTAGGTAGCCACTTTTTGTGCTCTGCGATGACACTGGCGTATTGCGGATCGCTGGCGAGGTTTTTCCATTCGTTTGGATCGTCGCGCATGTTGTACAATTCTGCACTCTGGTCGGCATATTGAATGTATCGCCAGTCCGTTGTTCGAATGCCGTGGTTGTCGTGATTGTGAGTGGTGATTGCAGGCCATTCGCGAGTTGCGGAAGCGTCACGCAGTTGCGGCATCAGACTGTGACCTTCAAGACCGTCGGGTTGCGGCAGTTCGGTGAGCGCCGCAATGGTTGGGTAGATGTCCAGCAGTTCTGCTGGCTGTTCGCATCGGCCACCCGCGGTCACTCCTGGGCCGGTAAAGATCAACGGCACGCGAGTCGAACGATCCCAGAGTGTGTTTTTTCCGGTGATTAGCTTTTCACCAAGATGCCAGCCGTGGTCGGACCACAGAATGATGATCGTGTTGTCAGCCGCTTCATTTTTGTGCAGGGCATCGAGCACCCGACCGACCTGGCTGTCCACAAAACTGGTGCAGGCAAGGTAAGACCGAACGATGTTTTTCCACTCATTGGCTTCCTGCAGAAATTTGTGGCGAGGTTCCGGCAGTTTCCAATGGGTGTACCAGCTGAACCGGGGCGTGTCGTCGCGGTCGTTCGCTAAAAATGGTGGAAGCTGCAGCGTGTCTTCCGGGTAAAGATCAAACCACTTTTGCGTTGCGTAGCATGGAACGTGCGGAAGAAAAAAACCAACAGACAGAAAAAAGGGTTCCTGCTGTTTCATCGATAGCTGCTCAACAGCCCACGACGCAACTTTCCAGTCTCCCTTGTCTTCGTCTTTGTGAGGAAAGACGCCCCAGTCGACAAGTGGATGTGGATTCGGTGTCTTGACAAGTTTCTTCGGCGGTTTGACCCCGACACCAGAAGC
>CAYZYB010000860.1:0-3005 GCA_964481505.1 uncultured Planctomycetaceae bacterium
AACATCGAATGCTCTGGAGCAGGTCGACCCGCAACGCCGAGGCTTTCTGGCAAAAATGCTTGCCGGTAGCGTTGCCTTGCCCGTGATGTCATCCATGGTGCTGGGCGCAACACCCCAGGATGGCTCGGGGAAAGGTGGCAAAGGTAAGGGCGATGGTAAAGGAAAAGGCGGATCCACTGGAAAAGGCGGATCAGCGGGTAAAGGCAAAGGACAACCGGGAGGTGACCCGGCAGAGCTCGCGAAGCAACTGCTCAGCGAATTCGACAAAGACGGCGACAAAGCGCTGAATGAAAAAGAACTGATCGCAGCACTCACGTCGATGCGAAGTCGCAGGGGCGGCATGCAAGGCGGTGGTGGAGGCCAGGGCAAAGGTAAGGGAGGCGGCGGTGGAGGCCAGGGCAAAGGCAAGGGAGGCGGCGGTTCCGGAAAAGGCAAAGGTGGCGGTGGCAAAGGCAAGGGCGGTTCTGGAAAAGGACAATCGTCTGCCGGTGGCGGCGTCGAACGAAAAAGGCCTGAGCAGTAACATGTAATCGTTGGACTCCAACTCAACGACCTAGATGAATCGGCCGACAGGACTAGTTCCTGCCGGCCGATTTTCATATCACGGCGTTACAGGAGTCACAGTTTTCTGCATCCAATCACAGAAGCAGAAATCTCTGGAGAACACTGTCAGAATTCTTCCGGCGGCGCTGTTTCCTTCCGGAAGCTCAATCAACACCTGCTTGCTTAATCCAGATTGTCGCCTTTATGTTTTACTACTCCCGACTGCTCATGATTGCTGTCGCGATCGCTGCGACGGCAACTCAGGAATCCCGCGCTCAAAATGAGACAGCGACGCCGGAACAAACGGTGCACTTCGAAAAACACATTCGCCCGGCCTTCGTCAAGTATTGCTACCAATGTCACTCGGTAGAATCAGGAACAACGCGCGGTGGCCTGCTGGTCGATACGCGAGAGGGACTGCTGACCGGCGGCGACAGCGGGCCATCGATCACCCCCGGCAGCCTGGAAGAAAGTCCGTTGTGGGAAGCCATCAACTGGGACAGCTACGAAATGCCGCCCAGCCAAAAGATGCCCGACGACGTGTTGGCTCACTTCAGGACATGGATCGAAATGGGAGCCCCGGACCCGCGTGTGCGTGAGCGAGTTGAATTCAAGTCAAAGATGACTCCGGACGTCATCGAAGAAGGCAAGCAGCACTGGGCCTTCCAGCCGCCTACGAAGCCTTCGCAATCAAGTATTGATGACTGCATCGAAGCGAAGCTGAAGTCAGAAGGACTCAAACCTGTTGCCGCCGCCGATGCATTGACGTTGCTGCGACGGTTGAATTTTGACCTGATTGGCTTGCCACCGACACCGAAAGAAATTCGGGCTTTCCAGATGGCGTGGAAAAGAAATCGACAGCGTGCGATCGAAGCGAAGGTCGACGAGCTTCTGAACCGAACACAATTTGGCGAACGCTGGGGACGACACTGGCTGGATGTAGCTCGCTACGCGGACACCTCCGGAAACATCAACGTCGCTTATCCTGAGGCGTGGAGGTATCGCAATTACGTCATCGACGCGTTCAACGCCGACAAGCCGTACGACAGATTCATTCAGGAACAAATCGCCGGCGACCTGTTGCCCGCTAAGGAAGATGAGAAGTGGCAGGAGAACATGATCGCGACGGGCTTCCTGGCTGTCGGCATGAAACGTCACGACGAACGCAACCCAAAGAAGTTCACGATGGACATGGTCGATGAACAGATCGACACGATGACTCAGTCAATTCTTGGGCTCACCGTCGCGTGTGCCCGCTGCCATGATCATAAATCCGACCCGATTCCAACGGCTGATTATTACTCACTGGCTGGCATCATGCTCAGCACGACTACGCTGTACGGCACTGTTTGGGGACAGCAAAACCATCGCCCGTCCGACCTGTTACTGCTGCCGATTCATGATGCGAATACAGATTCGAGTGGGCCGACGATTGCCCAGTTGAAGAAACAGATGGCAGAACAAAAGGCCGAATTGAGGCGGATGCAGGCCGCCGCTCGCAAATCCGGTGAACGTATTCAAAAAGACTTCGTTTCGATGCGAAACAGGATTGCGAAGCTGGAAGGAATGCTGGCGAAGTTGAACCCTGATGGTTCGAAGAAGACGTTCGGCATGGGAGTTCACGACTCCGATAACATGGTCAACGCGAACATTCTGGTGGGTGGCGACGTCGAACGACCGGCTCAGGAAGTACCGCGAGGATTTCCGCAGGTATTGAATGACGTACCCGCTGCTTCGATCGCCGAAGGTTCCAGTGGTCGCCGCGAACTCGCCCAGTTTCTGACATCCAAAGACAATCCGTTGACGGCTCGAGTCATGGCGAACCGTGTGTGGATGCATCTGTTCGGCACGGCTATTGTGCAGTCGCCCAACAACTGGGGGCCCAGCGGGATGGAGCCCACTCATCCGAAACTTCTGGATTTTCTGGCTCATCGATTCATGGATAACGGTTGGTCGGTGAAGTCGCTCATCCGCGAAATCGTTCTGTCCGATGCATACCGCCGAAGTTCTTCATTCGTGGCCAGCAATGCGGAAGTCGATCCGGACAACAAACTGCTGTGGCGCATGAGCCCGCGACAGCTCGACGCAGAAATTATGCGAGATGCCATGCTGGCCGCTGGCGGAAACCTTGATTTCAACAGACCGCAGTCGCAAGTCAGCGAATGGGGCGATGGTCAGGTGGGACGTGGTCCCGGCAGTCAGAATCGCATTAACGAAGTCAACGATTATCGGTCCGTCTATCTGCCCGTGATTCGTGACACCGTCAATGAACAACTGGAACTGTTTGGCTTTCCTGATCCCAACATCACCAGTGCCGGGCGTCGTGAATCCATCGTGCCGCCTCAAGCGTTGTACGTGATGAATGGGGAATTCGCGATTCAGCAGGCTGGCAACATGGCCGATCAAATGCTGACCGCCTCGCGTCAATTGTCCGAACAAATTCAATGGGCCTTCCTGACAGC
>CAYZYB010000861.1:0-2999 GCA_964481505.1 uncultured Planctomycetaceae bacterium
GTTTGGTTAGCACCGGGCGTAAGCCCGGTGGCTGAAGAGTCGAATCGTTAAGCCCCGATAGGGGCGGCATAGCGAAACCATGGTCTCCACATTTGACAGATCTAGCCAACATGTTCATCTTCGAACAGATACTTCATATCGAACTGGACATTGTGTTTCTTGAGGAATGCGATGTACTCGTCGCGAAACGAGCGTTTCGCATGATGTTCCTGTTGGTTCTGGACATATCGCCTAACCACGTCAATATTTGAATAACTCACTGTGAAAGCAGCGTAACCCGTTTGCCATTGAAACCTGGATGTTCGTCCTCGTTGTTCATTCATCCATTTGGAAGAATTGGACTTTACAAGTCGCACGATATCCGCAACACTGGTATTGGCAGCAATCGAGCACAGGATGTGTACGTGATCAGTGGTTCCGTTGATCTGAATTCCGATTCCGTTGTTTGTGTTCAGGACCGAAGCGCAGTATCGGTAAAGTTCATCCGCCACCGAATCTGAGATCGTCGGTTTTCGGTACCGCGTCCCGAAGATGATGTGGTAATTGAGGCTTGTGAAGCTGCCCATTGCGTTTGTCCAATAAGCGTTTTTATGTCGCCACCTTCGGGGCTCGCAATTTGTTGCGTCTATTCCATCGGGCTTACGCCCGATGTTAACCATATTTCGTCCTTACAGGACTGAGTCGCAATGAAGTTTCCTTAGCTCACCTGCTCTAACAGTCCCGTTGCTCCCAGGCCCCTACCGCTTCAAAAACATCTCGTCTAGATTCAACAGCACGTTACAAACCACCGTCATTGCCGCAGCGTCAACGGTGTTAAGTTCCTCCTGCAACATTCCCAGCGGTTCCGTTGCCAGCTTCATTGCTTCTTCCGGTTTATCGACAAGATCTGCTTTCGAATCGTCAAACAACATCGAGAGAGCACTGATTTCTGATTCCTCCGGCGGGCGAAGGATGCAGCGACGAAACGCCAGAGTGATTTGTTCCTGAATTGTGCCTTCATGCTGCAAGGCGATTCGAGCCAGTGATTGAGCGGCTTCGACATAGACAGGGTCGTTTAATGTGACCAGTGACTGCAAAGGAGTGTTCGTGCTGTTGCGCCGCACCGTGCAAACTTCGCGGTTGGGAGCATCAAAAGTGGCCATTGACGGGTATGGATTGCTGCGCCGCCAGGTCGTGTACAAACCTCGTCGGTAACGGTCTTCTCCTTTGCTGGTCTTCCAGTCGGTGGCACTGCCGAACGCCGCCTTTAAGCCCAGATTCGGTTGTGGCGGATTGACGGGGGGACCGTGCATTTTGAGGCTTAGCAATCCACTGGCCATCAATGCCTGGTCGCGCACCATTTCTGCCGATAAACGCACACGCGGTCCGCGCGACAGCCAGCGGTTGTCTGGATCTGCCGCTTCGCTGTGCGGTGTCACCTTCGCTGATTGTCGGTACGTTGCCGAAGTCATCAGTGTGCGAATCAGTTCTTTCATGTTCCAGTTGTTGCGATGAAGTTCCGTCGCCAGCCAGTCGAGTAACTGCGGATGCGTGGGGAGTTCTCCCTGAGAACCGAATTCTTCGCTGGTGACAACGATCCCACGACCGAAGAGCGTTTCCCAAAAACGATTCACGAGCACTCGGGCTGTCAGCGGGTTGTCTTCGCATGTCAGCCATTCAGCCAGCACCAGGCGATCAAGAGGTCTGTCCGCGGCTGCAGGGTGAAATACCGCTGGCAGGCCAACGTCGACGTTCTGCCCCTTGTCCAGGTAATTGCCGCGATGCTGCAGATGCGTTTCTCGACGATTTGCCATCATTTCGCGAAGCACGGGTACTGAAGTCGCTGGCTTCATGCTGGATAGCTGCTTCTGTGCCTTTGCTAATGATGTGCGTTCTGCCTTGAGTTCCGGTGCCACGTTCTGTCGATAATACTCCGCCAATGCGGCGACTTGTTTGGGCGAACGTTGATAGGCGGATTTGTCCAGCACGGCCAGGTTCGCAACAGGAATTTGTGATCGCTGAATGGCAACGTTGTTGTCTGTGGTGCTGATTCCGAAGTGCCCGATCAGGTGTCGGGAATGAGGAGAATTCTGTTCGATGGTAATTCGCAGCGAGCTGCCTTCTGCGATTTGCTGTGCTTTCTTCGGAATCAGCAGCAGGTGATGCGGCCTGTTTGTTGACCCTCCAACAGCCCATCCATCGTTCTTTCCAGTCTTGCCGGTAATTGCGTCCGCTGGTTCGAAGTTCGGTTGATGGTAGTCGGCGAAGGCTGTGCGGAAGGCGATCGTGCGCACGTTGCTCGGGGAAAAATTGGCTGACGGGTTCGGCGAATCAGCGATCTGCTGCGTCCAGACAGTTTCCCGATCTTCATCCAGAAGTGCGACGGTGAAATCTTTGAGTCGCGTGTGCAGAGCGTTGTCCGTTCGGTTCCAGACGGCGACACGATCAATCGTTTTTAGGCTTCCGAGATCTACTTCCCACCACGGATCATCGACTGTGTCTGTGTGAGTGACGGACTTCTTTTCATAATCGCCGTCAGTGTTGCCATCGATAGCCAGATTTGGTGGGCCGGCAAAGGCCGTCGAATGTTGAGTCGCTTTCCCTTGACCCGCGATGTTGTTTCCTTCGCTGAAAATTTGAACTTCCGCGAGGGACAGTATTTGTTTCTTGCCGGTGTTGGTGATTCTTACGAAGCGAGCTTGCGGGGCACCCGAGCCCGGAGGCACCAGTTCGGCTTTGATGCCCGTGATCAAGAAGTTGCCGTTCGCGTGACCGACACCTTTTCCGGGAAGTGATTCATGCGGCAAGGCGCTGAGTCGTATGGCGGCAATTTTGTGGTTTGCCTTCACTTGCGTTTCAACGGTGTAGGTGTCTTTCGTTGGCAGTGATTCCAACGTGTCGGTTTGTACCAGAACCGTTCCGTCGTCAAGAACTTTGATGTCCTGTTCGCTCTTGCGTGAAGCTGTCTCGATCGGCAGCGTCGTCCATTCTGGTTGTTCTGCCAGTCGCTGTTCCCACTC
>CAYZYB010000862.1:0-2998 GCA_964481505.1 uncultured Planctomycetaceae bacterium
GCCTCAACATAGACCACAATTTCGGAATCGTCGATATCGGGGATGGTCAATCCACGTGCTCTGGCCGTAGACCAGCCTCGACCGATTGCCGCACGCCATAGTGCTTGATCGTCTTCAGTATGTCGAGATGACATCAGTAGCGTTGTCATGTCTATTTCTCTGATCTAAAGCGACGATAGTCTGCGGATGGTAACCAGTCAGTACATTGAGAGTAGCTGTCGCCGTTCTGACCGCCGTCGTCAGCAACCAACGAACCAAGCCCACACGGATGATCTGCACCGTGTGGGCTTGGTTGTCAGTCCCTGAAGTAGTGGTGCCGGATTACGCCATCAAAAGCAGCCTTTCTTGAGACAACACTTCTTGAAGCGTCGGCCAGAATCGCAAGGACACAGATCGTTGCGTCCCAGCTTTTCTTCCAGCACCTTAACGCCGTGAACGACCCTCACTCCTCGCTTGACCTGCGTTTCGGAGGGGAATCCTCGACGACGCTTGCTCATCGTCTCGAAAAAAATGGCTGTTCGTCATGTTCATGGTTTGAGTTTCGCATGGCACACCTTCCTTTCTGAGATTGTATTCCACGTCGAGACACAGTCTCGACGAGAAGGTTCACCGGCTTGCCGAATTTCCTTCAATCGAAGTTCCAGTTTTCAGGTAGCGGCGATTCACAAACGTCGCATGTAAACCAGCCATCCTTCACGACATTGATCTGACAACACGATGGACACCTACGGAATTCGAATGCAGGATCAAAAGAATTCGGGTGTGCTATGGAGATCTCGTCTAACGCATCAGTGACGGACTGCCATGACTTCGGTTCCGGGCAGTAGCCAGTCGATTGATTCGTCACACGTTCAACGACGACAGCCGTCTTATCAGAACCGAACGTCATCTCACCTGCACTGAGAACTGCATGACCCTTCGCACACGCCACATGCTCAGAACGCCGGTCGGCGATTCGCAGCTTGCAGTCCAAGCCAATGACAAACGTGACCGTAAAAGTCTCTTCGTTCTGGTATCCACCCAGCGAACGTAGAGAGTTCGTCAGGTTTTCGACCGAATCCACAATGATTCCGCCGCCCGCATCAACGACACGGGCAGCGATCTCACTCGGGCCGACGTAGCGATAGCTGCGAGTCACCGTTACTCCCCTGTCACTACTGATGTTTGCCAGCCTCGCTTCTCAACCAGCCGAACGTCTTCAACTGCCGCCAATCTCGGCAAGTAGCTTGTGAGCCTAAGCAGTTCGCTGTCATTGGTGTCACCCACGAACGGCTTCACATAGATTGCATTGCCGTAGTTTCGTTCAACCTTTTTCGGTGTGTCATCAACGATCAATATTCGTGCGAGGTCAAACCCAAGACGCTTCACCTTCTTTAAGTCCTTGACGAAGTAGGGTTCAAGCCGTTCTGCATCGTATCGTTGGACGCAGCGACTTCTGCTCCAAACGAAGGCCAACGGAATTTCCGGTGGAATCGTTTCCGCCAGCACAAGATCCAGATAGTCGGCTCCTGATGACGACCACACAGCGAGTTGGAACAACTCGGAGCACTCAAGCAAGAATTCCCGTACGTGTGGCCTTCGGTACACGAAATACGGCCCACAACGAAAGTCGGCTGGTCGTTCGAGAGGTGCATCTGCTGCGTGCAGCAATGTTTCATCGACATCAAGAACCAGCAGGGGGCGTTGAGCATTGATGTTGTTGGATGACGTGGTGAAGTTTTTAACCTTGTTTGCGTGATGACTCGGGAGCTTCCACGTGAATATGAACTGTGCAGAATGGGACACAAGAGTTCACGAGCGGTTCAGGTTATTCGAGTTCGTCGAGCCCGATATTTACCCCGGCCTGCACTTGCTCGGGGCGATAGACCTGCTCAGTTGGTGTCACCAATGCACCAGCCTTCCAACTGCTGATGTTGACTATCTGCTCAGCAACAAAGCCACTCACATCGGTGATTTCGACGGCTTCACGCTTGCCGAACGCTTCGAGGGTTTCGCCTCGAAGGCCAAGCTGGACGGCTCGCCGCTCGCATTTGTCGCCAGTGGGTAGATGATCTGGATACCATTGAAGCCGCACATCGGAGCAACTCACCACTAAGTCCACCTTAACCACTGGTCCGAAAACCGGGGTCCACTTCAAGAAGTCAATTTGCTATGACAGCAGGAAGCAAGTCGTGACAAGATAGTCAGGCAGCTTTACGCTCAAACGACTTCACCAGTCCACCCACATGCGTCTTGACGATCACATCATCGAGTTGAACAGTTGCCACTTCAACTGGAATGTGCCGGATAGGCGGCAGGCTTTCACGTGAAGAATGCGACCGATGATTGTTGTAATAGGCGACGAATTCGTTGACCAAATGATCAAGATGGTGTGTACCGAAGATTACGAATTTCGCCAAACACTCAAGCTTTATCGTTTGAATGAACCTTTCACAGCGACCATTCAGATTCGGTGACGCTTTCGGCAGTGCGTTCGTTCGCACATCGCTTTCATCGAGCTTCGCCACAAACTCTTTGGTGAACTTTGTATCCCTGTCATGAATGACAATCGACGGCTTCTGTTCACGCTTGCTGGTTCGGCTCAGAAAGTCTTCCGTTTGATCAACAACCCACGCCGAATTTGGATGTTCAGTGCCCGGAGAGACAATCGCTTCTCTCGTCTCAAGGCAGATAAACGCCAGCAAATACACTTCTCGAATGCCTCTCGCTGTCACAGTCTTCACTGAGAAGAAGTCACACGCCCACAGCGTCCCTGCATGACGTTCCAAGAAGTTCGTCCACGAGTCTGACGTGCGATCTGGACTCGGTTCAATGCCTTCTTCTTTGAGGATGTTACGAATCGTCTGACGGCTGATTCTCTTGATCCCCATCTTCCGAAGCTCACCGATGATTCGGGTGTAACCAAACCCAGTTTGCTTGGCGATTTCAATCACTAACTCACGGAGTTCACGTGACTTTCGCTGACCACCTTTTCGCTTTTTCGTGGGCTCTTCAGACT
>CAYZYB010000863.1:0-2991 GCA_964481505.1 uncultured Planctomycetaceae bacterium
TTGCCACTGGGGATTTTTGGAGTCAGCCGCGGTGGCTGCGCGGCGTTGCTGGCCGCCGTTCGTGATCCAACGATCCGATCGGTGATTACTGATAGTGCCTACAGTAGCCGTTCGCTGATCGACTATTTTCTGCTGAAGTTCTGTCGTTATATCGTGCCGGAATGGTTCTTTAAGCGATTGCCGGACTGGCACAACAAGATCGTGATTAACCAGGCACTGCGTCACAGCGAAGAAAGACGCGGTCGAAATTATGTTCACCTGGAACACGAAGCGCACAGCCTGACGCAGCCGGTTCTGTTGATTTCCGGTAGTCGTGATTCGTATGTCACGCGGGACATCACGAACCAGCTGGCAGAATTGGTGAATGCTGAGGGCAATTTCTGGATCGTCGACAGGGCCAGGCACAATCGCTCTCGAAGCGTTGCGCAGCCTGAGTACGATCGGCGAATTGTTCAGCACATTAAAGAGACGCTCCTGAGCGAACCGAAGTCCGCCATTCGCAAAAGCCGCGTAGCGTAAACTCGTCGCAAAACGGGCGAATCCATCCAGCGTTAGTCACAGAGTGGCGGTGCTCACGGGGGGATCTGGCCGAATTTTCTCAGGCCCTGCCATGAAGATCTCACGGCTCGCGGTTATGATGTCGTCGTCGATCGCTGCATCTCCTTCTATTACACAGAAAAACGTCGGTATGAAGTCCCTCAAAGTTGCTCTTCCGGCCCTGATTCTGTTTTCGAACATCATTGCGGAAGCTGCTCCGAAACGAAACTTCGTTTTCATTCTCGTCGATGATCTGGGTTGCCGCGATCTCGGCTACGAAGGCAGCCAGTTTCACGAAACGCCGCACATCGATCGACTTGCCGCATCAGGAATGCGTTTCGATCAGGGCTATGCAGCGTGTCAGGTTTGCAGCCCTTCGCGAGCCAGCATTATGCTCGGCCAGACTCCGGCTCGTCACGGCATCACAGACTGGATCGGCGCGAAGACCGGCACGGACTGGAAACGCAACGACAAGGTTCTCCCAGCCGAATACACGCGCAACCTGCCACACAAAGACATCACTTTGGCGGAAGCATTTCGCGACGCCGGCTACACGACATTCTTCGCGGGGAAGTGGCATCTGGGAACGAAAGGCTCCTGGCCGGAAGATCACGGTTTCATGATCAACAAAGGCGGCTGGGACGTCGGCAGTCCGCGCGGCGGATACTTTTCGCCCTGGACGAATCCGAATCTGGAAAGCGGGCCGGATGGTCAATCGCTGACGAAGCGGCTTGCGGATGAAACTGCGTCGTTCATTGATGCTCATCAGGACAAACCGTTTCTCGCCTATCTTTCGTTTTACACCGTGCATGGTCCGACTCAAACGACAGAAGAACTGTGCAACAAATACCGCGAAAAAGCTCAGCAGATGGGGCTGACAAACAACGAAAAGCGTTTCGCGTTTCGTCGGCGGCTGCCGGTTCGGCAGGTGCAGGACAATCCGATTTACGCTGGCATGGTTGAATCGCTGGACAACGCGGTCGGCATTGTCATGGAAAAGCTGAAGGCAACGGGACTCGACAAAAATACGGTTGTGATCTTCACATCAGACAACGGCGGTGTATCGTCGGGCGATTCGTTCTCCACCAGCCTGCTGCCCTTCCGTGGCGGCAAAGGCATGATGTGGGAAGGCGGGATTCGCGAACCTTACATCGTGCATGTCCCCGGAATGACGCAACCCGGTTCGTCATCGCAGGTGCCTGCGATCGGCATGGACTTTTACCCAACAATGCTGGAACTCGCGGGCCTGCCTCTGAAGCCGGAACAGCATGTCGATGGCGTCAGTCTGGTGCCCGTTTTGAAAGGCGGTG
The DNA here is from genome assembly GCA_964481505.1 of uncultured Planctomycetaceae bacterium. Taxonomy (GTDB): domain Bacteria; phylum Planctomycetota; class Planctomycetia; order Planctomycetales; family Planctomycetaceae; genus Fuerstiella. The sequence goes on from CAYZYB010000863.1 coordinate 1,848, forward strand.
AGATTCCTGAGCGTGATCTGTTCTGGCATTACCCGCACTATGGAAATCAAGGTGGTGAACCGTCATCCATCATTCACAGCGGCGACTGGAAGCTGATCTTTTATCACGAAGACGGTCGCAACGAACTTTACAACCTGGTAGACGACGTCGGAGAAAATACCGACGTTGCAACTGGCCACCCCGAAAAAACGGCCGATCTCAGACAACGACTTGACAATTGGCTCGTAGAAACATCCGCAAAGATTCCGCAGCCCGATCCACGATTCACGGAAGAAACATTTGCGGCGAAGCTCAAAGCAGCCCGTGAGGTTCGCATGCAGAAATTGGAAAAGCAGCACGCTGATTTTCTGGACAAAAACATGAAGCCGAGCCCCAACTGGTGGGGAAGCACGGCAGACTGATCCAAAGTCACATGCCCAAATTTCAAATTTCAAATTTCAAATCTGAAATCACATCGCAATCATCCCCCTGCCCAATCAGAAACCCCTCTTCACAATGCAGAACACACGAGTCGTCTTCACCTGCTGTTTTCTGGCCATCACCAGTCTGCTTCACGCCGCCGACAAGCCCAACATCCTGTTCATTGCCGTAGACGACCTGCGTCCCGAACTTGGTTGCTACGGTTCGCCAATCGCCGAAACCCCCAACTTCGACGCACTTGCAAAAGATGGTCTGCTGTTTAATCGAGCGTACTGCCAACAGGCAATCTGCCGTCCATCACGCGCCAGCCTGATGACCGGAACTCGCCCGGAAACCACAGGACTGTTTCACAACTATGTTGCGCTGCGAGAACTCCAGCCCGACATCCTGACTCTCCCCGAACACCTGATCGCCAACGGCTACGAAACAGCCTACTGCGGGAAGATCTTTCACAATGGAGACACCGACGAGGGGCGATCGTGGAGCCGCAAGCCAGTGCCCTGGATCAAGGGAACGAAGAAGCCCAAAGGCGGCTACGCTCTGCCGGAAAACATCAGGATGAAGGCCGACAATATGAAGCTGATGGTCGCCAAATACGGCGAAGCTGGACGGCGCGGTCTTGCGAGTGGTCCCGCCTACGAAGCCGCCGATGTTCCCGATACGGCATACTTAGATGGCTACAACACACAACTCGCCATCGCCACGATGAAAGAAATGCTCAGCA
>CAYZYB010000864.1:0-2990 GCA_964481505.1 uncultured Planctomycetaceae bacterium
GTACTTACCGAAGTCTTCACGAGTTCGCGATGTGTCAGCAACATTCGGTGGCAGCTTGATCTTCTTTGGTGGATAGGCCGAAGCATCTCCCATCACCCATGGCACATGCGGTTCTACCAAAGCCACGACCAGGCAAAACGGTTTTTTGTCCGACATAAATTGTTTAACGCCAGCTGTGTCGTGTGCCTGAGTTGGATTCCGAACACAACTTTTGTCATACCCCGCTACCTTTTCAAACGGAAAAACGTCCTCCGGTTTGACATGCACCTTACCCGCAATACCGACACGGTATCCGACCTGCTGCAGATGCTGCGGCATACTTTTCACGTTTGGACGACTGGCCGAATGATTCCACGCGCAGCCGTTCTTCATCGGATACTTGCCGGTAAACAACTCCGCACGACACGGCTGGCACATCGCCGAACAAAGATAGGCTTTGTTGAACGTCAAACCCTGAGCCGCCAGTGCATCGATGTTGGGCGTCTTTGCGTTCTGCCCACCGTACAACGGCAGATCGTTGTGAGTGCAGTCGTCCGCCATGATGATGAGTACGTTGGGCGGTTCTGCGGCAAACGCTGTTGTCGTGAGAACGGCAGCAACAGTGGTTAGTAGAGTTCGAATCATCAGGGCGGTCCGGAACGCAATCAGGAAACAGAAGTGGCCCAGTCTAGCGGTTCAACCAGAGTAGTCATCACTGTCGCAATGATGTTATTCGTAGGATGACATCTTTCTTATCGCGAGTCGCTTTCGTCGTGAATGCGACGTACTGGGGTGCAGAGGGTCGGCTTAACAGACAGGTGGCGACTCTTGTGGAAAGGACGGTTTTTATTGACAGCTGCATGAGCAAGCGAGTCGCTTGCTCTACGGGATCTGCGTTGCCCTGAATCACGCCGCTGGTAACCTGTTGTGGTTAGAAACGATCTCGCAAAGCGAGTTACAGTGACAGCTGACATAGTGACGGCTACTTTGCCTCACTGACCACCACGAATCCGGCACTTGCCGCTGTATCGCTGATTTGCTCCAACGAAGCTGTCCCACAGACAACCGCCGTTCCCTGATCGAACGAAACATCGGCCGACTGAACGTCATCGCTGCCTTCAAGTGCGCGTTCCAGACTTGCGGCGCACCCATTGCACGTCATGCCGCTGACGTTGACTGTGATTGATGGTCCATCTGTCTGCGCGCTTGTCGTACGTTTGCGAAACCAGCGTCGTGCATCTTCAAATGCGAACCAGCCGACTAATCCGGCCAGTGCGATCGCACAAACAGTTCGCCACCAGTCTGACGTGTGGTCGTGCGCGTGCACGTGAGCAACGTCGGCAGTGATCAGGTGATTGAAGGCTAACCCCGCAAGCAGACTTCCCGCCACGATCGTTGTCAGGTAAACGAACATCGATCGGCGACCAAGCGTTCGGTAGACGGCTCCTAAAGTGGCAATGTTCGTCGCAGGCCCCGCCATCAAAAACACGAGCGCCGCTCCGGCTGGCAATCCACTGGCCACCAGTGCTGCAGCAATCGGTACGGAAGCTGTCGCACAAACATACAGTGGCAACGAAATGACGAGAGTGATCAACAAGGCCCAAATTCCGGTCAGCGCTGGAATGCTGGACAGCGACTGTTCGGGAACCATCCACGTGATGCCTGCCGAAATCACAACGCCAATCACCAGCCAGCCCCAGATCGATCGGATCAACTCTGCACTCTGTGCAACGAACTCTCGAAATTTCCCGCTGACTGCGTGACCTGGAGCTTCTATACCGCTGATGACTTCGAGCGGAATCGTTTCTCCGGAATCGGCCAGCGTGCCACCAAGCAATCCTGTCACAAGTGCCGTCACAACTTTCAGAATGGCAAACGGCCACCCCAAAAAAGACGCGCTCACAAGAATCGAATCCACACCGGTTTGAGGAGTGCTGATCAGAAATCCGACAGCCGCACCGTTGCCAGCTCCGCTTTTTCGCAGGCCGAGTCCCACCGGTATCACGCCGCACGAACACAGCGGCAGAGGAATTCCAATCAGAACGGCTTTCAAAACTCCCATGCGCCCGGAAAGATGTCGACGCATCCAGTCAGCCGGCACCAGCACATGCATCAGCCCCGCCGCAGCCGCTCCGACAAACAGCCACGGAGCCAGCTCCAGCCAGATATTCCAGATGGCAGTGAACATGATGCAGGCCGGGTATTTCCATGTAAGAAGCGAAAACTCAAGGTGTCAGCATAGTGTTGGAGTCCATCCACCACCAGACAAGCCGTTTCACAAACCTGCGTTCAGAATGGCCGCGAATCACACAAATCCTCACGAATAAACACCTTCAGGATTCGTGAAAATTCGCGTGATTCGAGGCCGAAAACCTTGCTGTTTGCGGCCCCGCAGTGACCCCGACATAGCTGTCAGAAAAAAGAAATTCAGAACACGTGTAACAAATCTCCAAGCCCTCCGCTGAGGTGAGTATCAAACAAACGAAACAACGGCCAACCGGCAAACTGCTGTTTCTTTTCACTCACCTTCGCCGGACCTTTGGGAGACCTCAATAATGCTTAAGAAATTCGTACTGGCACTCATGCCACTGACTCTGATCGCTTCTGCTGCCAACGCTGGCGAAGAACTCGATCTCGACCTGTCCTCAATTACTGCCGCTGATATCGAGATCGTCGAAGCGGACCTCGACATCGATCTGGATGACGCGGGCACCGAAGACGCGGAAGATGAAGAAACGGCTCTCGAAGCATGCTTCCGACGTATTGGCTACGGTCACCGAAGCTGGGGATGTGGATACCGAAACAGCTGCTTCAACACTTACTACAACCGCTGCCACAGCTACTGCCGACCGCTCTACAGCTACAGAACCATCACATACTGCCCGCCGGTATGCCGAGCCGTCTGTGCACCTATCTACAGCTACTACTGGGGATGTCACTAAGAATTGCTCGTCCTCTTCAGCAACCTACGCAAAGCCCGGACAACTGCAGCACGCAGTGGCCGGGCTTTT
>CAYZYB010000865.1:0-2988 GCA_964481505.1 uncultured Planctomycetaceae bacterium
CCGGATACCGTGGACATCAGAGCCGCCAGCAGAGCGGCGATCATCAGACCGACCAGCCCCGTCGGTAATAATTCCGTGATCATCACCGCGTAAATGCCCTTCGAGTCGACGTTTCCTTCTGCATCGGTCAACGTTGAGACATCCAGTTGGCCACTGGCAGCAAGCGTGTACGCCAGTAGACCAGGCAGCACGAAGATGAATACCGGCAGGATCTTGATCAGTCCTGCAAACAACGGACCGACTCGGGCATGGTCGACATCCTTTGCTCCCAGCACTCGCTGTACGATTGTTTGATCGGCGCACCAGTACCAGATGCCCAGTACTGGATATCCCAGAAAGATTGCATACCAGGGCATCCCTGATTCATCGCCATGCGGGCGGAGCATGGAGACTTTGGCCAATTCGCCCTGCGCTTCAAGTACTTCCATCATGGGCCCCCATCCGCCCATTTTGTCCCACGCGAACCAGGTGATGATCACAGCGCCCAGTACCAGAATGACCGTCTGAATGGCTTCCGTCAGCACGACAGCCAGCAGCCCACCGACGATCGTGTAGAAGGCCGTCAGAAAAGCAATGATGATGATGCCGGTATAGAATTCGATACCGAACAGACTCTCAATCACGATGCCACCGGTCAGAAACGAGAAGCCGATGTGGATGGTGATCGCTGAGACCACAGAGAAGACGGCCAGCAGGTCGCGGCAGGTGCGGTTGTAGCGGCGTTCGAGGAAGTCCGGCAGAGTGGCAACCTTACTCTTGATATAGAACGGTGCGAACCAGAGCGAAAGCATCACCAGCGTCACCGCGGCCATCCATTCGAAGTTCCCATTAAGCAAGCCGGTGTCGTAACCACTCTGAGCCAGCGAGACGAGGTGCACGCAGGAAATATTGGTTGCAAACAGTGCCAGACCGATCACTGGCCATCGCAGCGTTCCTCCCGCTAGAAAATAAGAACGGCTTTCGCCATCGTCGCTCTTGCCTTTCATCAACTTTCCGGCGTACAGGCCAATGCCGACGATGCCGATGAGGTAAATGGCAGTGATGGCCATGTCGAGAGGCGCGACTCGCAGGCCAGCCATACTGCCGTCTGCGGAACCGCCGTCGTTGCCAGTTGCAAGGATCAATGGGAGAAGGTTCATCGTGGTGTTACTCGTTTCCGAAATCAGTGGGCATCTTTGGGTTCGAAGAACTTAGCAGTTAACCTGGTGCGACGCTGGCCGTCAGTCCAGCTGCTCATGACTGTGCCTCGACTGCGACTGCCACGAGTTCAAGACTGTGGGAAAAACGCTCGCGGCTATCGCCATCGGCTTACTGCGACATCAGTCTGTCTCCCATCCTTCGATTTTCAGATAGAAGCCCGCCTCGCGGCTGTGGTGATTTGCCAGGAACAGGTATTCCGGCTTCCCGTCTTTCCAGAGGATATGGGGACGTTCGGTACGAGACAATTCCCTCTTGAAATAATGGGCGTCCGTGTTGTAGCTGAATTCGGGCCGGTCCCAATGAATGCCGTCCTTCGACTTGAATAGCAGTCCCGGACGGCTTCCCCCTGGTCTTGCATCAGGCGACGGCTGACCATTGAGCGCACTGGCAACATCCATGCGATCTTCTGTGATCATGTAGTATGTATCGCGGTAGAAAAAGGCGTAGGGATCTTCGATGTCGCATTCCATGTGCTTGTAGCTGATCAGCGGATTCTGAGGGCTGTCGACATACGGTCCTTCGAGCTTATCCGCAATGGCAACGGAAATCTCGCGGAACTTTGATTCTTCCGACATCGATTTGTAATAGATCCTGAACTTCCCTTCTCGGTCGACAAGGAAGCTGGGGTTGGATGCATGCGCGCCATTGGGCGTTCCGGCGATCGGTCGGATGATTGGGTTCTTGGGATTCTCAATCCACGGGCCATTCAGAGACCTGGCTGTCGCCATTCCGATCGACTGCAGGCTGTCTTTCTCGACCGACTTCCACAGAAAGACCAGAACATAGGTATCTCCGACTTTGGAGATCTGTGGATTGTGGTAGGTCCGTTGGTCACTGGCGAACACCGTGCCCAGCAACTCATACGGTCCTTCAACTGAATCGGCAACCCAGTGGATGATCGTGCTTTTCGACTGCCAGTAGGCCATCGACTTCTCGCCCTTGAACGGAATCGACGAATTAAAGATGTGCAGCTTTCCCTGCTCATCGTAAATCGGCGCCATGCCCCAGTTCCACCAGCCGTCCTTGGCCTTCAGAATGAACTTGCCAGGGACCAGGGATTTTCCGAAAGCGGATTCCTGAATCGGTTGGTCGCCACCACAGGCGAGCGAGGCTGGAACGAGAACGAACAGGCAGCATGTGAGCCAGGCCAACACGAAGCGCTCGTGGGCGCGAACGATATTTGTAATCAGTGTCATGGGATGAACCTTGTGTTTGTATGAATCGTGTTTCCAAGCCAGTTCAGTGTCAACTTGTCCCCAATCACTTGAATCGGAGACCATGGCCGTTGTTGTTCAGGTTCCAGGGCGCTGGCCTTCACGTTGGCAGACTCGGACAAACTGGTGTGCTGCATTTTTAATTCGTTAGAGAAACTCGATGTGACTCAGCTATCATGAATTCAGGTTCGCAAGTTGTTCAAAGCGTTCCCGAATCTGTTGCCAGTTCACACGCGATGTCGTGGCTGACTGTCATAGCTTCAGTGCTCTTTGTCGGTAATGCTCGTCGATTCGGTTCGCGATCCGGTCGACGTCTTCGTCACTCATGAAGACCGGACCGCCGAGAGCCGCAGCCCCAACGAAGATCTCAGCCGACTTGTGAGCCATCAGCATGGCCGCTTTGACTGCCCCGGACGTCTTGCCCAGTGTGATCAATCCGTGATTGGCCAGCAGAATAACTCGTGGTGGTCCTCCAAACGCATCCATGAAGGCGCTCGTCTTGTCACGAATGGTTTGCGACAGCTTTAGCCCCGGGTCGGTATAAGGAACGAAAACCGACTGAGCACCACAGCAG
>CAYZYB010000866.1:0-2985 GCA_964481505.1 uncultured Planctomycetaceae bacterium
GCTTTGGAACGGCGTTTCCGTCGTACCGCAACTCGCCTGCAAACCAACCTTTAGACGGGATATCCAGCTCGCAGATCAACATGCCGTTGTGATATTGCAGGTACCCTTCAAAGTTCGCTTGCAGCTTCCCCTCGGCAGAATAATCTGTGGTGATGATTGCGGAGCCGAGTTCATCTGAGATCGAGATCGTTGCAGTACTCGAGTCCTCCCAGAGATGCACGACTGCAGTGAACCTACGGTACTTTTCTGGTTGCTGCCGAAGCGTGGCCGACAGCGGACCTCGAAACGTCGCTCCATCAATACCGAGTGGCGAAACGGCCGTTCCCCACACTTCCTTTCCAACGCTCGCGAATCGCTTCAACCGCCCCCAGAACACTAACGTCGCCAGGATCAAGAAGTAGGTACTCAAAACCCTGCCGCTACCGAGCTTAGAGATGTCCATTTTGTCAAAACCTTCATTGTCTTTTTCAAGCGGGATGATCTTTCTTCTACCTCGATGTCACGAATTCTGCCACTGGTTGCATAACAACTCTGAAGCCCCGGTAGATACAGAGGCAAAGGTTTTCACTGGCTGGCATGCTGTGTCATTGCCTGTCACGTGACACTTTTTTCTGTGGTTCTTCACGTACGCGGAGCCGTTGTGGCAATGCATTCATTTTGTTTTGAGTAGAAAGAGAGGTGACTCATGGCGACAGCCACGAAATCACAAAACGGTAACCAGTCCGATCGACAGCCCGCTTATGCGACTCGTCATCGGCGATTGCAGATTGCAGTTTGGCAGAACGATTCGTCCAATGGGACGTTCTTTACTGCCAGCGTGCAGCGGTCTTACAAAGATGGCGAAGAATGGAAGCGAAGCAGCTCGACGCTGAATCGTGACGACTTGCTCGTTGCGGCAAAGTTGCTGAACTGGTCGCATTCTGCGGTGGCCGTGGCGGTGAGTACGAAGGCAACTGCAAAGTCGCCCAAGCATCCCGTCAGCAGCCAGCGATATCGAAATCTGGAAGTTGCGGTGTGGCGACGCGAAGGTGAGAACGATCCGTTTTACACGGTCTCGCTGAAACGGAGCTACAAGAAAGATGACGCGTGGCACGACTCAACGATCAGCCTCAGCAACGATGACTTGTTGCCGTTGGCTCGATTGATGGAACGTGCTTGTGACGCCATCGATGATCTTTACGAGGAAGGTGACTTTTCGCAGCCGGAATCGAATGGCGGCACGCAAAACGGCGCCACGTCATCGAACTCTGGTGAAATGGAACCACCTCCGTTTTAGTCTTGGAAGAGACACCACAACCTTAGCCTCTCGTCTACCGGAGGCTTTCTTCACACTTACAGAAAAAGGAACTCGGCGAAATCAGGGTGAAATTCCGAAAGGTGGTCTTGATTCTGGTAGACGGAATTGGGCCACGTCCGCTTCTCGTAGTCTACGTACATACCCTCATAATCAACGAGTGCAAAGATCATTCGATACAGACAGACTCTCAGTGCGTAAATCTCGTCGAGCACACTTTGTGTTCCAGCGTCGCTTTCGAGCTTTCGTCTCCATTTTACGTCACTATGGGCACTGGCATTGCGCACGGCTGACCAAGTCTTCACGTGACTCGCTTCAATAACAGACCGTTCACTGAGTTGCCGAAGTCGATCTTTGGCTGACATGCTCTTGATCGAGCCAATCAGACCGTTAATTCGATCCTTCGTTCGCTTAACAAGTTCTGGGGCGATTTCCTCATCAGCGTGCTCGACGCCATCCCAACCTTTCACTAGCCGAGAAATCGCTCGAAACGGAATTTGAAACTCTGTCGACTCGAAGTAGTCAAACCGGGACGAAATGCCTTCGATCGCGACAGCGAGACTCAGTCTCTGATCGTGAATTCCGGAGCACGAATGTATGAGCCTTAGTAGTTGCGTAACTTGGTCGTCAGGACCCAAGAACGAGAACATTTTTTCAAATAGGATCCAACAGTCCTTGTTTCCCACAATAAGTGTGGTCGGTGGGTATCGACAACGCCTAGACGGAGGTGTTGGAAGCGACCGAATCGAAAAACTCTCTTCGCCTCCCAAGCACTGCTTTTTGGTCAACCAACAAACCTGCTGGTCGAAGAGAAAACTCAGTATGTCGCACACAATTTCGTCTGACGACTCGTCAATCCCACTTCCTGCGACACACACACGCAAAGACTCGTCGGAGTGTTTGATCATCAACTCCCATTCGTTTTCGACAGAAAGATGACGAACTGAATCTAGCTTTCCCCGCTTCTGACTGCCAAAGACGTTCGACTCAGTCTCCTCAGAGTTCGCTGTTGCCGGAACTTCAAACCGGCCCGGAATTAGCAATTCCACGTGATTGCGAGTCGAAAACTCTTCCGCTTGAGACGCTGTCATGCGGTGAATTCGTCCTCGCATCACCTGATTTGGAGCTGGAGAGTCAAGCAGCGCGGATTCGATTTCGCAAGTAACGCCTGTCGCCGCAAAACTAAAACCGTCGGAAGTTTCGGCTGTCATTGTCCAAAGGTCATTCTGTCCAAGCACCTGCCCCGCCCGCTTACCGGGGTGCATGGTGACCCCGAACAAATCGTGAGCTTTTGAAGCACCCTGCGTAGGAAACAACTTGTACGACAATCGACCGGCGGGGTCTTGCGTTATGACTCCCGGCCCAGCGTACTGTTCGCGATTGCGTACAACGGTGATCTGAGGGCAATCTTTGGAAAATGCATTTGAGAGGTAGTCTTCTTTCGCGAGGTCAAAAACGTGCATCAGATCAGGTCTATCCAAGAGTTCTATGGGGTGAATAGGATGTTACCCCGATTGCATTTCAAAACCAATTTCCCACGGCACTTCAATGCACCTCGATATTGAACGCGATTCGCTCGAAACCGCACTCAACACGGCGATATCCTCGATTCAACACGTTCCCGAACACGACTCGTGGAAAATGCAGTCGGCGTTTGTCGAGCTAAGGGGTGCCCACGCTCACCATAAAAG
>CAYZYB010000867.1:0-2985 GCA_964481505.1 uncultured Planctomycetaceae bacterium
TTGCGGCAATCGTGATGCTGAATGAGACGACTTCTCAGACGATCCAGGGACCGGAAAACGCCAGAAAGCAGACCGGCCGTTGTGGCAAACGCTGGCAATTGGCTGGCGGGAATTGCCGAACCGGAGCGGCGATGATTTCCCCGAAATCGTCCCAGCAGGTACAGCCGTCATCGCCGCGACAGACATCGTCGCAACCGCGGAATGCAGTTTTTCTCTGTGCAACTGCACTGTCGATGACTTTAAAAGTCTGTTGTCTTGTCAGTGTGCTGGGATTCCACCGTGAAGAACTGGGGCATTCTAATTCTGTTAATCGGATCGCCTGCCTGGGCGCAGGTTCCGGTCCCGGCTGATGCCGATGCAGAACCGGAAGCAGCCGCAGCGGTTGAGGAAGCGGAGATCAAAACGAAGATCGAGTTGTCGATCGAATCGGCAGTCTCAGCGGCGCTAAGCAATCATCCACAACTGCAGGCTGCAGAAGCCTCGATTCAGCGTCAGCAACACATGGTTTATCAGTCGACGCGAAAGCCAAACCCCACCGTGGGATATTTGGCTTCAGAGGTTGGCAATGAAGGCGAAGCCGGGCAGCAGGGAATCTTTCTTTCTCAGAATGTTGTTCGCGGCAACAAACTGTCGCTCAACGGACAGGTTCGACAGCGTGAAGTGGCCATCGCCATGCAGCAGCTGGAACTTCGTCGCCAACAGATTGTTGCTGATACCAGACTTGCGTTCATCGACGTAGCGGTCGCCCAGGAACGGCTCAAGCTGTTAAAGCGTCTGCAGCGATCACTTGACCGCGCTGTGGATGCGGTCAGGCGACTGCTCGAATCCGGAGAACTCAGCGTCACGTCTGCTTTGCAATCCAGGTTGGAAGCTCAACGCAACGCAATGCTGATTCACAAGACGGAAACCCAACTTGATGTCGCCAGATCAAGGCTTGCGGCAATGGTTGGGCAATCTACGGTGCGCGGTGACGTTCGTGAAAAAGCGCTTCTGCCAAATGACTTGGTGGTAGAATTCGAAGAACACTGGCCGCACATTTCCACCGCAAGTCCGGAACTGCTTCTGGCACAATGTCGCTGCGCGAAAACACACTCGCAGATTCGTCGCGAAGAAGCAGAACCTACGCCCGACCTGCAGACGCAGTGGTCGCTGCAGCAGGACGCGGCCACCAATCACACGGTGCTCGGAATCCAGGTTGGTGTGGAACTTCCCATTCGAGATACCAACGCAGGAGCCATTGCAGCTGCTCGCGCAGACACGTGGCGAACGCATCATGAAATCGATGCTGTACGCCGCTCTCTTCGGCAGCGACTGGTTTCCACGGTCGGCCAACAGCAGCAGGTTCGCGAACAACTCGACGCGATCAAGGGAGAACTGGAAGCACTCGCCCGCGAAAACCTCCAAACGACGCAAAGGGCATTCGCTCTGGGAGAAGCCAGCTATCTTGATCTCCTGAATGCTCAGCGGGCTTACATTCGTCTGAGTCTTGATACACTGCTGCTTTACCAGCAGTTCGCCGTGGCAGAAACTCATCTGCAAACGTTCCTCGTGCGAGCTGCCGGTGCAAACACCGGCAGTGAGTAAACGAAATGCTTCGAATCCACCGCAGTCTCCTCGCAGCGATTGCGCTGTTGATCAGTGCCGATGCTGCCAGCGTTGTCGCTCAACAGCCCGATACGAAACCGACACTCACGCGTTCTACCTGGCATGGTTTCGATCGGTACCACTTCTCCGTTACCGAACGCAAGGCGTACATTGTGGTTCCGAAGCAGGCTGCAGACGGTAAGCCATGGATCTGGCGCGCTCGCTTTCCGGATTTTCATTTTGAGATGGATGTGGAACTGCTCAAGCAGGGTTTTCACGTCGCGTATATCGATGTCGCCGGACTCTTTGGCGGACCTCAGGCTATGGAGATCGGCGATGCATTTTACAAAGACGTGACAGAGCAACGTGGTCTGGCAACAAGGCCCGTCCTGGAAGGCGTCAGCCGTGGTGGACTGTTCGTTTACAACTGGGCAGCGCGGCATCCGGAACGGGTGACAGCCATCTACTGCGACACCCCGGTTCTCGACTTCAAAAGCTGGCCCGGCGGCAAGGGAACCGGAATCGGGTCAGCCGGAACGTGGAAACAGTGCCTCAATGTGTACGACTTAAACGAAGAATCCGCAGAGAAGTACGAAGCCATTCCGCTGAATCACGCGGAAGTAATTGCCAGGCACAAAATCCCGCTGCTGCACATTGTTTCAGAAACAGACACCGTGGTTCCACCGCAGGAAAACACCTACGAACTACAGCGGCGTCTGAAATCGCTGGAGCATGAACTGCCGGTGATTTCTGTACCGAAAGGCACAGAAAAAAGCCACGGGCATCATTTCACTCACCCGGATCCAAAACGAGTCGTGGACTTTGTTCTTCAGCATGCGATGTAGGTCAGATCAAACCTTACGCTCCAGGTGTTGCGATTCTTGATATTCTACGCAGAGTTCTCTACGTAGAAAGATGGCCCCTCGTGGAGACTCTTCTTTGGCCAGCCGCTCGAAGTCACCTACCACAACGCATCTGCCGCAGCCCAGCGACATGATGCGCCGATAGCGGGTTCTTGTTACAACGCTGTTACGTTAGATCAGCCCGCGATTTAACGCTCGTCGAGCACACCCGGCGGCGCCGATAAAGCCGGCGTTGCCCCCGAGGGATGCGTAGTCAATCGTGATGGATTCTGCGAGCACCGGGAAGGCTCGGGATCGAAACTCCATCCGAACACGTTCCAAAAAAGCTCGACCGATTTCTGTTTCGTGACGGCCAAACGTCATGGCGCCGCCCAGTAATACAATCGTCGGGTCAATGACGTGACAGATCGAAGCCGTCGCCGTTCCCAGGCAACGTGCCATTTCCAGAATCAACACTCGAGACAACTCATCTCCCTTCTCCGCTTCTTCCGCCATGATCAACGGCGATAGCGCCGTGACGTCGTCCATCCGATCAGTG
>CAYZYB010000868.1:0-2984 GCA_964481505.1 uncultured Planctomycetaceae bacterium
ATGCAAAGCTCGGCCGTGCTGTCGAATTCGACCGCGACGTGATGCCGATTCTGCGAGCCAACTGTGTCGCCTGCCACAACAAAGGGAAGTCGGAAGGTGAACTCAATCTGGAAAGCAGCCAGTCCATCATGAAGGGGGGCTCATCCGGAAAACTTGTCGTCCCCGGTAAGCCGGAAGATAGCTACCTCTACCACGTCGTGGCACGCATCGAAGAATCATTCATGCCGCCCTGGCCGAACGAAGTTCAGGCAAAGAAGCTGACCCCGAAGCAGCTTGGCATTCTGAAACAGTGGATTTCAGAAGGTGCGAAAGCTGGTTCCTCAACTACCGCCGCCACAATGGAATGGCAGACGATTAACAGCGGCCTGCAGGCAATCTACGCCGTCGACACCGATCCGTACGGGCGTTTTGTGGCGGCGGGGCGAGCGGGCTCTGTTGCGGTTTACGATTTGCAGGCAAAAGACAACGTCACCAGGTTGCTGGACCCGGCCCTGGCAGCAGCCGGATCACCGTCTCAAACTGCTCACCGCGACTACGTTCATGCCATCGCCTTTCATCCAAATGGCCAGCTGCTGGCGACAGCTGGATTTCAGGTTGTCAAATTGTGGGAACGTGATGTCGCATCGTTGCTGGTGCCTGCGAATAAGCAGAACCCTGTCCGTGTCGTGACCAGTTCCGACGGGACGGTGTCGGCGATTCACAGGAGCGACAAATCGGTCGTCACCCGAAACGGTGACGTGGTTACACCGCGAGCGAAAGATATTGATCCTGCGACTTCCCAGTTGCTGGCGATTGGTGGTCCTGCCAATAATCAACTGGTGACGGCGCTCGCGGATGGAGTTATTGCAGTCTCGAATGTGACTGACATGGCAGAGATCGCCCGCAGCGAAGTGTCGGCGGGCAAGTTTGTCGCTGGCAGCATCACCGCAGATGGCAGTAAAGTGGTGGCGCTCAGCGAAGACGGAACGTTGCGACTTCTAACGCTGGATGCTGCAAAAAAAACACTCAGCGCGGCAGACCCCATCAAGTCTGCCGAAGGAGCGATCAAGCAACTGATCGCTGCGGAAAATACTTTGCTGTGTCGAATCGAGGGCAACACAGTTGAACTGCGAAACATCGACACACTCAAAGTAACGCGGACCATTCAGACTGGTTCGCCCAACGTTTCGGCCGCGATATCACCCAACGCTGAACGAGTTGTTACTGTTGCGGCCGACGGAAAGGTCGAATTGTGGAACACCAAAGACGGCAAGGTAATCAAGCCGTTAACTGCGGACCTCGCGACCGCTCGTGTCCTTGCCACTCGCACAGCAGACAAGGCCGCGCGAGATGCGCGCGTCAAGGTTGTGAAGGGACAAGTGACGGAAGATGAAAAACGGGTCACGGAACAAAAAGAATCGCTGAAGAAAGCGGAAGAAGAACTAAAGAAGGCGACCGATGCAGTCGCCACCGCAAAAAAGAAGGCGAAGGAGGAAGCTCCGAAAGTAGCGGCCGCTCAGAAAGCCAGCGACGAAAAAGCGGAAGACGCGAACCTCAAAAAGAAGCTGGAAGCCGCTCAAAAGGCAGAGCAAACGGCCAAAGACGCCGTCACAACCGCCGAAAACTCCCTGAAATCCGCACAGAAGGGGAAGGAGCTCACTCAGCAGGCGATCAAACGAGCGGAAGCACGTGTTGCCGAACGCCAGGTCGCAGTGAAGGCCGTCGAGGCGGAAGCGAAAGTCTCCGCGGATGCTCATGCGGCAGCAGCCACTGCTGCAAAAGCGACCGTCGCATCGCAGCACGCTGTGTTTGTGAATTCAGATCTGGTGGCGACGATCGATCAAAACAACATTCGATTGTGGAACGCCAGCGATGGTACCGCGTTGGATCTTCTGGCTGCCGCACTTCCGTCCAACCCCGTGAGTGCCCGCTCAGCCGGAAACGACTTGGTCGTTGAAGTCCAAGAGAACGAATTGGCTATCGTGAGTGTCTTTCCAAAGTGGAAGCTCAAACAGATTCTTGGACCGCAGGGTAATGGTAAGCCGTCTGCGTTTGTCGACCGCGTTCTGTCGCTCGAATTTTCGCCGGATGGCACAAAGCTCGCGGCAGGCGGTGGAGAGGCGTCGAGAAGCGGTGAACTCACATTGTGGAACGTATCCGACGGAAAGCTCATTCGTCGTTTTGATGAAGCGCACAGCGATACGGTTTACGGTGTCGATTTTTCTGCCGACGGAAAACTGCTGGCCTCTGCCGCTGCTGACAAATTTGTAAAGGTCTTCAATCTCGCCACTGGAAAGCATGTTCGATCTTACGAAGGGCACACGCACCACGTGATGGACGTTAGTTGGAAAGGCGACGGAACCAAGCTTGCCAGTGCCGGAGCGGACAATGCGATCAAAGTCTGGGACGCAGAAACCGGCGAGCAATCGCGAACGATTTCCACTTACAAGAAGCAGGTGACGTCGCTGTCGTTTATTGGCATGGAAGACGAATTCATCAGCTGCAGCGGTGACAAACGCGTCTTTCGGCACCGAGCGGCCAATGGCGGGACCGTGCGAGAATTCAAAGGCTGCCCGGATTTCGTTTACTGTTCAGCAACCACGGCAGACGGCATGGTCGTCGCTGCCGGCTGTGAAGATGGCATTCTGAGAATCTGGAACGGCAAAGACGGCAAAGAGATCGCTCAGTTTGCTCCCATCGGCGACTAACAAGTTTTAATAACGCGGCCCGTGTGCAGGCAATATGAAGCAGGTGGCCAGGAACTTTGCTGTTCCTGCAAATCAACCGTCAGAAAATCCGTGACTCGCGTCCCTTTTACGGGGATTTATGGACAACTGAGTCCGAATCGGAGATCCTTTGAACGTTGCGGCAGTTTGCCGCAATGCTTGAATCACAAAAGGATGCGACATGCGGACCTTCCTTCTATTTGCAATTTGCCTCTCTTTGCCGTCCCAAATTCGCGGTCAGGAGCAGCCAGAAGTACAAACGCCGGGCTGGTCGAAAGA
>CAYZYB010000869.1:0-2982 GCA_964481505.1 uncultured Planctomycetaceae bacterium
GATGGAGAGAGTGTGGCCTGGGTTGGAGTGAGGTACGAGCGAAACCTCAGGGTTTCCTTCGCAAGCTCAGTCCAACCTCGGCCACCCATTTCAAATGCAACAATTTGCAACCACGTCTAAACAGGGATCCGTGAACCATAGAAGTCGTCGCGAGTGTTGTTCTTTCGGCAAGCGGACTGAGGACTCTCAGGAGTTTCCTGTTTGTTGTGGAAACGCCGCGGTTACTTTCGAGCGAATCGTTTGCGTTCGTTTTCTGTGAGATAGGTCTTTCGCAATCGAATGACCTCAGGAGTCACTTCAACATATTCATCCCATTCGATGTATTCCAGTGCTGCTTCCAGCGTCATTTCGCGGGGCGGACGCATGGTGATGGCGTCGTCTGCACCGGAAGAACGGACGTTGGTCAGCTTTTTTTCACGAATTGGGTTGACGACCATGTCGTTTTCGCGGCTATTCTCTCCAATGATCATGCCTTCGTAAACGTCGTCACCATGGTTGACGAACATTTCCGCGCGGTCCTGAAGTTTCCAGAGTGCGTAGGCGACAGCGTTACCCTGAACCTGTGAAACAAGCACACCATTCTGCCGAGCTGGCACGTCGCCTTCGACAGGACGAAAGTCTTCGAAGCGATGGTGCATGATGGCTTCGCCGCGAGTGGCATTCAGCATGCGTGTCTTTAAGCCAATAAGCCCTCGCGCGGGAATGCTGAATTCAAGGTGAGTCATCCCTGTGCCGGTTCCGGTCATTTCTTTGGCCTGACCGCGACGATGCCCAACAAGTTCCATGACTGGTCCAACGTCAGCGGTTGGGACATCCACAACCAACAATTCGTACGGTTCGCACTTCTTACCGTCAATTTCCTTAACGATGACTTCCGGCTTGCCGACGGACAATTCGAAGCCTTCACGCCGCATGGTTTCGATCAGGACGGCCAGATGCAGAATCCCGCGGCCGGAAACCTTAAACGAATCCTTGTCTTCCGTTTCTTCGATCCTCAGCGCAACATTCGACTGCAGTTCGCGGTACAGACGTTCTCGTAGGTTGCGACTTGTCACGTACTTGCCGTGCTGCCCTGCCAGCGGCGAGCTGTTGATTGTGAATTTCATCGACAGCGTTGGCTCGTCGACTTCGACACGTTCAATCGCCACAGGCGTGTCCGGGTCTGCCACGGTGTCGCCGATCTGTGGATCCGGAAGACCGATGAGTGCGACGATATCACCAGCACTGGCTTCTTCTGCGTCGGTCCGTCCGAGATTATTGAACAACTGGACCTGATCAACTTTCGCTTTGGAAACAGTTCCGTCGGCCTTCATCAGAGCGATTTGCTGCCCCGTGCGAACGCGGCCGGCCGAAATACGTCCCGTCGTGATTTTGCCGACGTACTTGGACCATTCGAGCGATGTCACCATCAGCTGCAACGGATCATCCGGGCGAACCGCTGGTCCAGGAATCTTATCCACAACCATATCCAGCAATGGAGTGATGTCACCTTCTCGAACCGTTGGGTCCGTGACGGCATAGCCTTCTCGAGCACTGGTGAAGATGTACGGAAAATCGAGAGTCTCATCGTCCGCGCCGAGCTCGACAAGCAGATCGAATGTCTGCGACAGAACTTCGTCGGGGCGGCAGTCCTGACGGTCGATCTTGTTAATGACCACCATCAGTTTCAGATTGTTTTCCAGAGCTTTCTGCAGAACGAATCGTGTTTGTGGCCGTGGCCCTTCGAAAGCATCGACCAGCAATAGAGCACCGTCGGCCATTTTCAACACGCGCTCGACTTCTCCACCAAAGTCTGCATGGCCTGGTGTGTCGATAATATTGATGCGAATGTCCTGGTACATCATCGCGATGTTCTTGGCCAGGATTGTGATGCCGCGTTCGCGTTCGAGGTCGTTGCTGTCGAGCATGCATTCCTGCATCTTCTGATTATCGCGGAACATTCCGCTTTGTTTAATCAGACAGTCAACGAGAGAAGTTTTGCCGTGGTCGACGTGCGCGATGATGGCAATATTTCGAATATCGCTACGGCGCGTAACGTCTTCGCTGTTGGTAGTCATTGTGGGAGTCGCAGTGGACATAGTTGGGGCCTTTGGCGATCAGGTGTCACGAAATTCGAAAAGTTCTCGCGAACCTGCGCCGGTAAAGACTCAAAGGGCCGGGCATTTTGCCGAAAAGGTGCCCGTTGAGTGACGGGGATACAGAAGTCAAAACAATCATCTCCTCCGAACTCCCCCGTTCAGGAAGCGGGGGATACTAGCAGGAAAGATCGGCTAATCCCGATAGCCATTTGCTGTTTTCATAACAATTTCCCGTTCTGGTCGCAGGAATTCCGTAGCTCAGGACGCTGACGGCTTGATATCGGGCCTTATCCTGAGAAACTCCCCAAAAAATCAACCAACCAAACGGGAAGGGCCCGGGAACTCAGTCAGCCAAAATCACTGCCTCGGCAGGCTTTGGTCCGCCTAAAACGACAGTGGAAATCATCCTGCACCGATCCACCGAAGCCACGAGCCCATCAGTCCCCGCGCTGCTCTGATCTTCATCCATATTTCGCATTGAAAATCAGCACAATTACGGAAACCTCATGAACATCGATGAAGTCAAAAAAGTTGCCTCTCTTGCCAGGCTGTCGCTAAGCGACGAAGAGCTGGTGACATATGGGGAACAGCTGACAAAAATCCTGAGCTACGTTGAGGTGCTGGACGAAGTCGATATCACCGACGCTACGCCAATGCCGCATGCTGTCGATCTGCAAAACGTTCTGCGCGAAGACGAATTGCGTCCGTCTCTTGAACGAGAAGATGCTCTGAGCAACGCTCCGAAGACTGACGGCAAGTACTTCCAGGTGCCGCAGATTCTGGATCAAAAATAATCTCGTCGCCCAGGCCGGAAAGGTCTTCCTTCATTCGAACGAGATTCTCAAATTCCCCGGAACACAAGTCCTCTCATGTCACTTGCCGATCTTCACACTCAATCCACAGA
>CAYZYB010000870.1:0-2978 GCA_964481505.1 uncultured Planctomycetaceae bacterium
GTCCACACGCTTCTGCGACTCCCCACGGGAATCTTCTACGCTAACGGCGTGAAAGCCAATGTGCTTTTCTTCGACAACAAACCACCACAAAAGAAGGCGTGGACGAAGAAGCTGTGGGTATATGACCTGCGAACCAACATGCACTTCACGCTGAAGACTAACCCGCTCAAGCGATCTGACCTCGATGAGTTCGTTAAATGCTACAGACCGAAGAGCCGCAATCGCCGCAAAGCACTGTGGTCAGAAGATTCCCCAGAGGAACGCTGGCGGTCTTACAGCTATGGCGAATTGCTCAAACGAGACAAAACGAATCTGGATATCTTCTGGCTGAAAGACAAGAGCCTTGAAGATTCCGAAGACTTGCCGGAACCCGACGTACTCGCACAAGAGATCGCCGATGATCTCGCAACCGCCCTCGAGCAGTTTCAGGCGATTGCCTCAGCATTGCAGGATGAATGACCAGAGAAGCAAATGCCTAGAACCGAATCAATATCGAGTGAAACTGTTGAACACATCATTGCTCGGATCGTTGAACGCTGCGAGGTGTTGGTTCGAGCAGGCCGAAGAACAGAGATTCTTAACGAGCGATACCTTCATCACATGTTTTCGTGGGAGGTCGGTCAGTGGTATGCCAATCACAACATCGATCCGTGGGAGCACCTGCTGATTGCCCCGGAATGTCCGACTTCACGCAAGTTCCGTCGGGGAGGAATCGACTTGGACGATGACGCTGCGACGATGGCTAACGCTATCGATCAAGGCAAGTGCGGCAACATCGACTTTGTACTTCCCGGTACGTTTCCCATTTGCGTGGAGTGGAAAGGCCCTAAATTCTTCGGGGAACAGGAAGCCGTTGAGGTCTTCATCAAGCTTTTGACTGAACCTCCAGAATCGCCGAAATTTTTCGCAGGCGTTCTGACAAGCAGTACCACAGGGCAGTACGACCACATTCCAACAGCGAAGCGTCGTCTTACTGCCTCACTCAGATTTGCGATGAGTGTGCTGAACCTCGAATCAATCGACAATCTGAATCTGTTCGTCTGTTTGGCGACGATCCTGACTCGGGACGGCAGGACATCCTCTGGGGAAAAGTCTCCGATGGAAATATTGAATCGACGAATCAACTGACTTAACCAATGAATTCAAACAACCAAGATACGTTCGTCCTGCGAGGCAAGGATTCGGAAGCCACTGGTGAACTCACCGAGGATGGTTTCCTTGTCCGAGAAGGAGCGGTCGCCCGACAAGAGATTGTGCCTTCTGCGATTGAATATGTGACGCCGGTTCGCACTGAGCTTCTTGCCGATGGAATCCTGGTCGAAGATGGTCAGCAGTTGAGGTTTACCAAAGACCACGTGTTTAGTTCACCCAGCCGAGCCGCCGCAATTGTGCTTGGTCGAACGTCGAACGGCTGGATCGACTGGAAACACGAAGATGGCCGCACGCTAAGCCAAGTGAAGCGTGTGTCTCGTGTCAGCGGCGAGGTGATGCTCACGGATTCCAAACGAAAGGCGATTCTCGCCAAGCATGAAGAACTTCTGAACGTTGGTCGGATTTACACTCAGAAACAACTCGACGGCTACTTCGCAATATTTCGAGAACGGTTCGGGCCAAGTGCTCTTTCGGCCTTGGATGGTGAGGCACTCTTGGAACTGATTCACGATCATGGAAATCGAGACAGCTTGGTCTATTGGCTCGAATTCAAAAGTGATCACGAATTCGACACGAAGCGTTTTGGAAGTATCGCCGGTGGAAGTGCCTTAAAATTCAGAGTTTTCCGCAGAAGGGAGACTGGCAATTGGCAGGCTGGTGGTGCGAGCAACAAGCCCAAAGATATCTCGATTGATGAAGCCGTCGAGTTCGCCCGTGCTCATCGAGATCAACTGCTAAAGGGCGTTCAACTACTCGAAGAATTACCAGAGAACGCTACAGATGATGACTACGCTCAACTTCAGGACGACATGGATGAGTTGGCACCTGATGTCAGCAAACTTGCATGGGGGCACAAGTATTTCAGCTTGCTGTTTCCAGACAAGATCGATGATTACCACAGTCCTGATTGGCAACGGTTTCACATCCTGAAACTACAGCAACTCCCACCGGAAGGGAACGGACGCTACATCTGTGCGGGGCGTTTTGTGTCCGCCACCAAGGAAGTCAATCTTCCAATTCATCACTTCACAGCAACTCTGAATGCGGTCCAAGGAAGACTTCATCGTTATTGGCGAGTTGGTACGAGGGGCGGCACTGACAAGGTGAGTCACTGGCCGATGATGCAGGAACGAGACTGCATTGCGATTGGGTGGAAAGCCCTTGGCGACCTATCATGGGTTGAAGCGAAGAAAGACAAGCGGCAAGAACTGAAGCTCGAACTTGAAAAAGTTTACCCCGATCAGGATGCACGAGCCATCGGGAATGATTGCTCACAGATCACACACTTCGTCGCAGGCTTGAACGAAGGCGATATCGTACTTGCGGCAGATGGCGCAACCGTTCTTGGAATTGGTCGAATTGCTGGTGAATACAAGTTCGAGCCTGAGTTTGAGTTTCCGCACCAGCGCCCCGTGGAGTGGCTGAGCTTTGACGAATGGAAGATGCCGAACCCTGAAGGTCTTCGTTCGACCGTCCGAGAAGTACGTAAGCACGCAGAGAACATTGTTGAAGCCGAAAAACGAATTCAGTCAGGCGATCCCGTAGAAAAGCCAGAACGTCAGGATGCGACAATCAAGAGGCATGTACGTCTGAAGGGAATCCTTGGTCGAATTCAATCTGTCTTGGATCGAAAGGCTCAAGTGATTCTCTATGGTCCTCCCGGAACGGGAAAAACGTATTGGGCCGAACACGCTGCAAATGAACTGGCAGCGATTGCGAGTTTTGGAAGACGATTTCAAGACTTGGACGATCAGGAGAGGCAGTCTGTAAAGGGAACAAAGGACTCCGCTGGAACAGTCAGGATGTGTTGCTTCCATCCTGCATAC
>CAYZYB010000871.1:0-2978 GCA_964481505.1 uncultured Planctomycetaceae bacterium
ATCGCAGACACTCCAGGGCACGAACAATACACGCGCAACATGGCCACCGGGGCGAGCTCCGCAGATCTCGCCGTGATCCTGATCGACGCCCGGCACGGTGTGATGACTCAAACCAAGCGACACAGTTTCATCGTGTCTCTGCTTGGAATTCGTCACGTCATTATTGCCATCAACAAAATGGATCTCGTTGATTTCGACGAAGCCACCTACGACAAAATCTGTGCCGACTACAGCGCGTTTTCTCGACGCCTTGATCTGCCGGACCTTCACTTCATCCCCTTGTCTGCGCTCAAGGGCGATAACGTTGTAGACCGCAGCGAAAACATGCCGTGGTACAACGGCGGAACGCTGATGAATCGGCTGGAGTCTGTCTATATTGGTTCAGACAGAAATCTGCAGGATTTCCGGATGCCCGTCCAATGGGTCAACCGACCGAACATCGACTTCCGCGGCTTTTGCGGCACCATTGCTTCCGGCATCATCCGCAAGGGCGATGAAGTCATGGTCATGCCCAGCAAAAAGACAACGCATGTCAAGGAGATCATCACCCACGACGGCGAACTGGACGAAGCCTACGCGCCGCTGGCAGTCACGGTGACTTTCGAAGACGAAGTCGATGCCAGCCGAGGCGACATGATTGTGAAGACCGGCAACGTTCCGGTGACGTCTGATACCGTTGAAGCCATGCTGGTCTGGATGGCGGAAGAGCCGATGGTCCCCGGAAAAACTTACATCGTCAAGCACTCGGCTCAGCTGATTACCGGATCCATTGAATCACTGCGTTACCGAATCGACGTGAACACGCTGCACAGCAGCCCTTCGCCACAGCTGAATCTGAACGAAATCGGCCGCTGCCGACTTTCTCTCAACGAAACCATTTGCTTCGATCCCTACAAGAACAATCGCTCCACAGGCGCACTCATTCTGATCGATCGGATCACGAACGCGACTGTAGCTGCAGCCATGATTCTTGACCGCAGTAGCAGCGGAAAAAGACTGGCCGTGTGGGAAGAAGAGATTGCCATTGAAGACGACGTTCAGCAGACGGGCGTCGTCAACGAAGTGACTGCAGAAGAACGAGAAGCTCGCTATGGCCAAAAACCGGTCACCGTACTGCTGACGGGACTGACAAGCAGCGGCAAGACAACGGTTGCTCAGGCGGTCGAACGTAAATTGTTCGACAGTGGGCGAGCAGTGACTGTTCTGGATGGACAGCAGGTCCGCCGAGGACTCAGCAAAGATCTGGGCTTTAGCTTTGAAGAACGATCTGAGAATCTGCGACGCTCGGCACACCTCGCGAATATCCTTAACGACGCTGGCATCATTTGCATTGCCGCGTTTGTGGCTCCGAACGCAACGGTTCGCGACAAGGTGGCGGGAGTGATTGGCACTGACAGGTTCCTGACAGTTCATGTCGTCGCTCCTCCGGAGTTGCTCCGCGAACGTGATGCGAGCAGGCAATCCGATGCAGGAGAGTCGACGGAATCATCAGGAGCCAGCGCGCCTTACGAGGTTCCGGAGTCGCCGGATCTGGTGCTGAAGACTGATGAGCAGTCGGTCGAAGAGTGTGCAAATGCAGTTATCGAGCTACTGACGTCAAAAGGCTTCCTGCGGTCCTAAATGGGGCCTGGCAAAACGCATTCCAGGAAATCAGCCTCACCATCTTGTTCTTCAACGCGAGAACATGCGCGCCTGATTGCGTTTTCGGAACTCACACCACTCCATAATCGATGGTCGCTCCGCATTCGGTATCGGCAGGCGGGATTCACACAGGTGTTGGATCGCTTGCAGGACAAAAATCCTGCAGTGCGAGATCACTCATCTGTGAGTTTGGGTTGGAGTCTGATCTTTGAAATCAGACTTCTCACGAACAGCTTTTCTGCTTTCTGGTGCAACCGAGCGAACTGTTTGGGTAGACTGATGCACCAGATGGTGGGCGCATCGTCAGAATCCTCGCCCTGGAAAAAACGAGCGAATCAGTTTCCTCAAGACCGCCTGCAATAGCAGGCTCAGCCGAGTCTTTATTTTCACAAGGTGTCGTCGTGCAAACTTCCCGACTGTTCTGGAAGTTGTTTCTGGTGTCGGTGGGATTAAACCTGCTGTTGGCTATCGCATTCCTGCTGATCGTGATGGCATCACAGCGAAGTGAAATCAATCGCCAGGTGGAACAACGACTTTTAGACACCGCTCTGGTGCTGCGGAGTCATGTTGCAGAACTGATGGGCGACGTGTTGAATGTCGATGCGACGCCGGAGGCCAGGGCTTCCTGTCAGGCGAGATTGCAGGAATTATTGAGCCAACTCTCAGAGGAAACCGGCACCCGATTAACAATCGTGAATTCGGTCGGCATTGTGCTGGCCGACTCTGATCACGATCCGGCTACCATGGCCAGCCACGCTAACCGCCCGGAACTGATCGCAGCCGGCGAACGCGGAAAAGGAACGGCCACTCGCAAAAGTCCGACGCTTCAGATAGATATGTTCTACCTGGCACTTGCGATGAACACTTCATCCGAGCAAACAGCGTTCGTGCGAGTCGCAGTTCGATTAGACACCATCAATCAACGCGTGGCTGCAGTGACACGCTGGTTATGGGCTCTGGCATTGATCTTCGGAGCCATCGCAACCGGTTTGACGTATGCCATTGTCGGCAGAATCATCACGCCTCTTGCCGAAGTCACAGGCCGCGTTCAGGCGATCGCCAGCGGCATTGATGAGGCTCCGCTTTCCATTCGCAGTCACGACGAAATTGGCTTTCTTGCCGCTGCGTTTAATCAGATGCAATCTGAGTTGGCACGACGATTCGACCAATTGCGCGAGAACAACGATCAGTTGTCAACTGTACTCGGCAGCATGCAGGAAGGTATCATCGCTGTGGATGCAGATGAGAGAATCGTACTTGTGAACGACGCCGGAAAATTGGTGATTGGTTTCGATTCATCCAGCCAGCTTGGTCGACCTTTGCGCGAAGCAGTACAG
>CAYZYB010000872.1:0-2975 GCA_964481505.1 uncultured Planctomycetaceae bacterium
CCGGACCATGTTCAGTATGATGCGCGGCATTGTGGATACCTTTGGCCTCGTCGGCTTCGACCGTTTGTTCAATCGTGTCCAGGGTGCGGCTTTCAACGACCGCGGAATCGACTTCGATCTCAACAATGCGAGAACGTTTTTCGGGAGAATCATCGCAGCAGACAACGCTGATTTTCAGTTGTGACATGGGAGACCGTTTTCATTACGAGGCTGATCAAAAAGAAGTTAGAGTGTAATCTAACGTGAACGAAGTCACGTTCCAACGCGTCGATTCGTAGTGCAGATTCCTACTGAAAAAAGTTAGTCGCAACGTCCTGAAAGTATGCTGGCCGTGCTCGTTGCGAATAAAGTAAGAGTCACGCAATCGTTTTACTTATCAGGCTGTATTTCAGAATCTGTGTAAAGAGAGAACTGTAAGTCCGTATGAAACGCGGCAACTGTCGCCGCGCCTCTTGGGGAAATTCTCTGACCGTGACCTTACCTTTAACAATGCCTCACTCTGCGAATAACGACGGAGTGCTTTGAATTTTGAAAATGGCGTAGAACCAGATCAGCGTGCTTGTTGTTGCTGCTGATAACAACAAGATAATTAGTTATTGGTTATCGACCAATCGACCATTGAGACAAACCTTCACAGTTGACAAATGACTAATCTCAAATGACTAATGACAAATGCTTCCCGAGGACCTCATGAATCCAAGCAACACACTCGACCGCCGCAAGTTTCTACAGGGCACCGGTATCGCGTTGGCACTTCCGTTGATGGAGAGCCAGTTACACGGCGCAGAAGGAAACCGGAATGCCAATCCTCGGCGTCTGGTTTGCATCGGCAACCATCTGGGTTACTACCCTGACAGCTTCTTTCCCGAGACGTCCGGCAAGAACTACAAGGCTAGTCCGACACTAAAACACCTCGATGCTCACCGAGATGACTTCACCGTCTTCTCCAACCTCGATGACGGCATGACGGGCGGGCACAAGGGCGTTCAGGCCTTCCTTTCCGGCATCCGCAAGGATGAGTCCTCTGGTTTTCCTGACAAGAACATGACCATCGATCAGGCGGCCGCGGAGCACGTTGGTAGTGCCACGCGTTTTCCGTCGATCACGGCCGGTCTGGACAACGGCACGGACCTGAGCTGGACTCGATCCGGCGTGCGCATTCCTCCGGTCAATAATCCCGCGCGTCTGTTCGAAGCGTTGTTCGTTCAATCCGATGCCGCGTCGATCGGCAGGGAACGCACTCGCTTAACACACCGAGCCAGCGTGCTTGATGCCCTGCGAGAATCCGCCGGTCAACTCGAACGTCAGCTCAGTGTTGCTGACCGCCAGAAGCTGGATCAATACCTGACCAGTGTACGAGACGTAGAAAAGCAACTGCAGATGTCGCAGGCATGGTTGGACAAACCCAAGCCGGCTTCACCAATCGATCCGGTCGAGGATCAGGAACGGATGCACATTGAAGAAATCCCGCTGTTCTATGATCTGCTGACTCTTGCGTTGCAAACCGATTCGACGTGCGTGGCAACCTTTGAGATCCCAATGGGCTTCCGCACATCTGAGCTGGACGTTGGCAGCTATCACGGCCTGTCTCACCACAGCAAGTCTGAAGAGCGAGTCGCGCAGCTTCAAATTGTCGACACTTATCTGATGACGCAGTTCGCTCACTTCATCGACCAAATGAAGGAGGCTCAGGTTTTTGATCACACCGCCGTCGTGTGGGGCAGCGGGATGGGCAACGGTTCAAGCCACAGCAATCGAAACCTTCCGGTGATCCTTGCTGGCGGCGGGATCAACCATCAGGGCCACGTCGTCTGCCCGGCCGAGGATCACAAACGCGTGCCGCTGTCGAACCTGTGGCTGTCGACGCTGCAGTGGTTTGGTGTTGAGGCTGATCGGTTTGGTAAGAGTACGGGAACGTTTTCGCTGATGGAGATTGGGTAGGTGTGGAGAGGGCAATTTGTCATTAGTTATTTGTCATTTTTCATTTGTTATTGAGGCGTGCAGGATGGGTGATGCGACGGAAGCGAATGCAATTGAAGAACGATTGATCGATTTCGCGGTGCGAATGATCAGGGTCGCGGATGCGCTGCCCAGGACGTCGGTTGGGAAGCACATTGCTGGGCAGCTACTTCGGTCGGGGACTTCACCGGCACCGAACTATGCAGAAGCTCGCGGAGCGGAAAGCAATGCTGACTTCGTCCACAAGCTGAAGATCGCTCTGAAAGAATTGAACGAGAGCAGCGTATGGTTGCGAATGATCTGCCGAGCTGACCTCATGAAAGCCGAACTGCTCGATGACCTCATCGACGAAAACCAGCAACTGTGCCGAATCCTAAACTCATCGGTCACAACTGCCAAACAGAAATAACGGCCACATTCCGCGGCTGACTGAATACCAATGACAAATGAAAAATGACAAATAACTAATGACAAATCCCTCCTTCTTCTTGATCGTTCTAACACTTACTACGACGGCGAGTATCCGCGCCGACGAACCGTCTTTCCTGCGGACTCACTGCATCCGATGTCACGGCAGCGAAACACAAAAAGCCGATCGCCGCTTCGACACACTTCCGGCAAACATCACAACACTCAACGACCTGGAGCGCTACCAGGAAATCGTCGATCAGCTCAATCTGGAAAGCATGCCGCCGGAAGATGAGCCGCAGCCAACAGCAGTGGAACGTGCCAGAGCGATCACTCGCCTGACACGAAAGATCAAAACCGCCCTGGCCGACCTGGCGAGCAGTGGCGGGCACACTGTGATGCGACGCCTGAACCGGTTCGAGTATCAACAGACGATCGGTGATCTGCTGTCGCTGAATGTGCAGGCATGGAACCCGGCCGCCGACTTTCCGCCGGATGTGAAGGTGCATGGCTTTGACAACAACGGACGTGAGCTGGTGACGTCTGGCATGCTGTTGGATCATTACCTCAGTGCCGCCGAGGAAGCCGTAAGCCGCGCAACTCACTTC
>CAYZYB010000873.1:0-2974 GCA_964481505.1 uncultured Planctomycetaceae bacterium
GTCTTGGAAAGACGACGCTGGCGAAAGCACTGGCAGCGGCCATTGGGGGCGAGTTCGCACGGGCTCAGTGCACACCGGATTTATTGCCCAGTGACATCACCGGCTTCAACATCTTCAACCAAAAATCGCACGAGTTCGAGTTCCGTCGCGGACCTGTATTTGCTGATGTGCTGCTGGCCGACGAAATCAATCGAGCCACACCGCGAACTCAAAGTGCGTTGTTGGAAGCCATGGCTGAGCGACAGGTCACAGTGGACACGGAACGTTTCGATCTTAGTTCCGAATTCTTTGTTATCGCTACTCAGAATCCAGTAGATCAGCATGGCACGTACCCGTTGCCGGAAGCGCAGCTGGATCGATTTGCGATGAAGTTGAGCGTTGGATATCCCGCTGCTGCTGATGAAATCTGCATGCTGCAGGAAGCAGTCAGCCAAGGCGCTTCGACTCAGAGTCCCACGGAACCCGTGTTGCAGCCGCAGCAGCTTTGCCGGATTCAACAGCAGGTCGCCAGTGTCAAAGTGGCGGAAACAGTTCAGGACTACATGGTCCGCATGGCTGCGGAGACTCGTCAGCACGTGAGTATCAGTCTGGGGCTGAGCCCTCGCGGGCTGCTCACACTACAACGGGCGGCTCAGGCAAAAGCGTTTTTATCTGACCGTAGTTTCGTGACACCAGACGATGTCCTGGACGTCGTGTTTCCGGTGTTGAGTGTTCGGCTGGGCCTGGAAATTGATGAAGCCAATCACGTCATTCAGGAAATCCTCGACGCCGTTCCGGTTCCCAATTATTCGGAGAAAGTTCAATGAAGTCTTTCATGACTACAGCAGTCGTCGGTGCGTTTTTGGTGTTTGTAGGCGGATGCTCGGAACCCGACAGTGCGATCACAACTGATATGCACGAAGACTTCGACCATGATCACAAACACCAGCATACGGGTGACGGCGATCACGAACACGACCACAGTGACGGGTTTCGCGGATCGCATGCACATGGCCACAGTCACAGTCACCGCCACGGCGAACCGCTGCACGGTGGACGCATTGTGTCGATCGGTCATACGCACCACAAAGACGGAGCTACGCATTTCCATACTGAAGTGATGCCGCTGGCTGACGATACAATTTCTTTTCACGTGCTGACAGAAACAGACGACGGTCAGTCGGCGGACTTTCCGATTGAGGACAAAGAAATTATGGCCCTTGTCAGTATTGAAGGGCAGGAAAGTCATGCTTCGGAACAAATGTTTCAAGCTGTTGGCGAAGGAGACAAGGCCTCTGAGTTTTCATGGGCACTTACGGAAAACTTCCTTGAGGGAGAGTCTTTTTCTGTAGTCATTCCTAAGCTGAAGCTTGGCGGACAGCGGCAGAACTTTAGCTTTACGATAAAGCGGTCTTCAGATTCCACTGAGTCTGTCGAAGAAAAACCCGAGCAGGAATCGACCGATGAATGACCTGCTTTTGCTGGCAGATGGGCCGGGATACAGCGGCCTGTTTTCCGATTTCAACACCACCTTGTGGAGTGGCGTGCTGCGAATTGCGTATGCCATGGTGGCTGCTGCGCCGTTTCTTGTGGCGGGCATGTTTGCGGCAGGAATTCTGCGTGGCATGGTCGGCGCTGAACGTACGCGGAGGATTCTGGGAGTTGGTCACTGGACCGGACCGTTTCGGGCATGGGGTCTTGGTGTTCTGCTGCCGATCTGTTCGCTCGGCGCGCTTCCGGTGGCTCGCGAGCTGCGGCGTGCCGGAGTTCCCAGCGGAACGGTGTTGAGCTTCGTTTTGGTGGCGCCGGTTCTGAATCCCGTGTCGATTATTTACGGGCTGAGCCATATCGCACCGATCACGCTGGGTTATTTTGCCGTGGGAACCTTTATTGTTTCTGTCGGGATCGGGTTGCTCTGGAATCGCTTTATTTCTGATCGTCGTGATGTTACTCCTGAGCGCCTTGAGCAAGCCCCTCGCAACAGCATGCATCGTATTGCAGTCGTCGCTGACACTGCCACACGTGGTCTTGTTGGTCCTGTTTTTGTTGATTACGGCCTTGCACTGCTGGCGGTCGGATTTCTGGGCGCGTTCCTGCCTCACGGTGTTCTTCAAACCGGAATGACGCGTGACAACAGTCTGGCGCCGGTGATTATGGGGCTGGTCGCAATTCCGGTCTATGTGACGCCGACGGATGTGATGATGCACTTCGGCACAATTGTTCGTGACGGCTATTCGCTTGGAGCGGCCTTTGCATTAATTGTTCTCGGCGCTGGAGCGAACGTGGGTGTTGCGAACTGGCTGCGGCGAGATTACGGGCTGCGGCCGCTGATGTTGTTTGTTGGATTGCTAATTGGTTCGACAATGGTCATTGGGCTGACCGCCGACCGAACCATTGTGCATGGCAAGGCAACGATGGAAGACCACACGCACGCGTTCGATGCGTTTACGCGACTGGCAAACGTCTCCGCAGAGCAAGCTGGTCCCCGCTGGGTGATTCGTGAAGTGACGAACTCAATTCAGAAGAAGGAAGCTGGTGGGACAGCAGAGTTTGTCGGTTTGGGACTGCTTGGAATTATGGTTTTCGCGGGTTTGGTGCTTCGTTTTGCGGGAGATCGTTTTCGAACCGATCATCTGCTCGAGCCGTCTGATGAACCACAGGAACTGGAGTCGCCGTCATGGGATCCGGCGTTGACTCCCCGGCAGCTTGTTGCTGCTGGAGTGTGTGGGGTGGTGGCGCTGGCGGCTGTTGCGTTATACGTGTTTTATCCGGCTGCCGAAGACCTGATGGAAGACATGAGCGTTATTCGAGTTGAAGCTTATGACGCGATTCGCGCTGAAGACGTGACGGAATTTAAGCGGAGAACCGCTCAATGGAAACGTCTCGTTGAGAAGCTTCCAACGAGCACCATGATTCGAGGCGGTGCTGTGACCGAAGAAGGCCGCGAGAGTCTCAAAGAGTTCCTGTACGGACTGGACACACTGGACAGCTACAT
>CAYZYB010000874.1:0-2973 GCA_964481505.1 uncultured Planctomycetaceae bacterium
GTATGATACAGCGATGGTTCAATCTCGCCCCGCAGCAGTTGCCGTCCTGTGGGTGTGATTGTCAGGACGTTGTATTCTCCCGTTTGAACTAAAAAGCCCTGTCCAATCAGTTGTTGAATCCAGTCGACGACGGCAGTTTTAGAATGTTCGGAAAGCAGCCCGTAGGTTGACAGGCTGTCATGACGCAGTTCCAGAATGCGTTTGGCGGCTGAGCCGACCAGAACCATGGCCACATGATTTGCACCGAATCGTTGTTCGACGCGGTGGACGCAGGAGATGATTTTTTGAGCGACAATCAGTGCTTCCGGGACGGTCTTGAGTTCTCCCAGGCAAACGTCGCAGGCGCCGCAGTCCTGCTTTTCGAAGGTCTGCCCGAAGTATTCCACCAGCATCCGGTGGCGGCAGCTGGCACGGCTGGAATATGCGTACATGGCTTCGAGCAGTTCTTTGGCTCCCGGTTGTGATGCATCCTGCATCTTTTTCCACAGCATCATGTCGCCTCCGGAAAACAGTAGCGTACATTCGGACAGCAAACCGTCTCGTCCCGCACGGCCACTTTCCTGTTGGTAGGCTTCTAGAGACTTGGGCATTCCCATGTGCACGACATAACGCACATTGGATTTGTCGATGCCCATGCCGAAGGCCACCGTCGCCACAATGATGTCCGTGCGGTCGTTGATGAAATCGTCCTGATGTTTCGTGCGCTGGTCATTGGACAGGCCAGCGTGGTAAGGGAGCGCACGATAGCCATTATGGTTCAGCGTCGCCGCGACACTGTCGACTTCCTTTCTGCTGATGCAGTACACAATGCCGGACTGTTTGGGATAGCGGTCAATTGTCTCACGCAACTGACTGAACGCGTCTGAACGGCGGTGGACACGGTACAGCAGGTTGTCGCGATCAAAAGATCCGACCAGCATTTGGGCGTCGCCCAGCTTGAGCTCTCTGGCAATATCTTCCCGCACGCGTTCTGTGGCAGTCGCCGTGTAGGCGTGAACAGATGCCTGCGGAAAGTTCTTCTTGAGGTTGCTGAGCTGACGATATTCCGGACGAAAATCGTGTCCCCACGAGCTGATGCAGTGCGCTTCGTCGATTGCGAAAAACGCAACGCCGACACTCTGAAGAAATCGCACAGTAGAATCCAGTACGAGTCGTTCCGGGGCGAGGTAAACCAGTTTCAGTTTTTTGCTGCGAATCTGGTCGGCGACGTCCAGCTTTTCGTGGTCCGACATCGAACTATTGATGCTGGCAGCCGGGACGCCACTGGCGATCAGGCTGTCGACCTGGTCTTTCATAAGCGAGATCAGGGGCGAAACGACGACCGCAACTTTGTCGGAGCACACAGCTGGGATCTGATAGCACAGCGACTTTCCACCTCCCGTTGGCAGCACAACCACGCTGTCTTTCTGCCGTAGCGTGCAGTCGATCGCTTCGCGCTGCAACGGGCGGAAGGATTCGTAGCCCCAATGTTGCTTAAGTTTTTGAAGGGGGAGATCGACGACTTCGTCGCTGGTCGTGCTCATGAATTGCTCCGGTACATCGGCTTGACGCAGTACAGCTGAATCGTCCGGAATACGCAAGCAATGAGAATTCACCGGGCGCCGGAATGT
The DNA here is from genome assembly GCA_964481505.1 of uncultured Planctomycetaceae bacterium. Taxonomy (GTDB): domain Bacteria; phylum Planctomycetota; class Planctomycetia; order Planctomycetales; family Planctomycetaceae; genus Fuerstiella. The sequence goes on from CAYZYB010000874.1 coordinate 1,611, forward strand.
CATCGGTGCGAATCGTAGGGTAGATCGACGCTGGAGTTAACAGGAAACGATTCAGAATAGTCTCAGCTGTCCATCAGGCGACGCTGGTGGTTTGAACAGGTCCGTCCGCGGTGGCTCAAGTTTTTGAGCGAGGCCAAGTTTTTTCGCTGTGACCTGAAACAGTTGTTGAATCTGATCTGCGATCTGCCCTGCTCCGCGCATCCGCGTACCAAATTCGGAACTATTGAGCTGCCCGTTTCTTGTTGACTTGATCCGTGACAGGACGACGTCCTTTTTGTGTGCCTGTTTTACCGCCAGCCAGTCGCTGAAGATGTCTTTCACGGCGAACGGAAGTCTTAGCAGAATGTAGCTGGCAGATTTTGCGCCTGCGTCTGCAACCTGTCCAAGGACGGCCGGGATTTCGTGATCTGTCAGGCCAGGCACGATGGGGGCGACCATCACGTGAACGGGAATGCCGGCGTCTGACAGCTTCCGCACGGCATTGATGCGGCTTTGCGGAGAACTGCAGGCTGGCTCCATAACTCGGGCCAGCGATTGGTCCAGACTGTTGATGCTGACAGCCACACTGCAGAGCTTGCGGTTGGCCATGTCGCTCAGGAGATCAATGTCACGAGTCACGAGTTGATTTTTGGTAATGATCGACAGCGGTTGGGAGGCTTCGCTGGCGACGCTAATGCAGTCACGTGTGATGTTTAGCGCACGTTCGACTGGTTGATAGCAGTCTGTGACACCGGAAAGCATGATTCGTGCTGGCTGATATCGGGGGTGACACAGCCAGCTTCGAAAGAGTTTCGGTGCGTCTTTTTTTATGAAGATCGTCGTCTCGAAATCCAGTCCGGCATTGAGGCCGAGATATTCATGTGTGGGACGTGCGTAGCAATAGCTGCATCCATGAAGGCATCCGCGATAAGGGTTGAGGCTGTATTTGAACGGAATGTCTGGGCTGTTGTTTTCGGAAATGACCGAGCGGGAGCTGTCTTCGAAGTATCGAGTTTTGGGACGCTGGATTTCGTGTTGCGCGTCTTTATCAAATTCCAGGTAATCGGCATCGATTTGGAGTTCGATGCCCGTAAAACGATTCGCGGGCGTCTGTCCGGTGCCTCGTCCAGTTGGAAGGATTGGCAGATTTTTGTCCGTGCTCATAGTGGTCTGCAGCATTTGCCGAAGCTTCCGTCTGTCGCTCAAAGAGCTGGCAATGTAGGAAGCTTTTAACGGTTATTCCGAAAATTCTGATAAGTTCTCGTGTTATGGTTATAGCTGTCTTATCGATCGTGTCGAAAGACTCCTGCAGGACAGATCTCCATAGATTTGCTCTGTCCATTGTTGCTGCTGTTTCTGAAAAGTACAAAAGGAAAGATAAAGA
>CAYZYB010000875.1:0-2972 GCA_964481505.1 uncultured Planctomycetaceae bacterium
GAGTTCGTCCGGAAGTTCGTCACCGTGCCGGTCGCCAAACTGCTGATCATCGCTGGCATCGGCGGCTTGTGCTTTTGCCAAATGCTCCGCAATTTTCTACTACAGCCGAGCTTCCTATTCCTTCATACGATCGTAGCATATGGCTTTCTGCCGTAGCACGAAGACGATTCCGGCGATGGTCGCCAAAACCGCCGCCACGCTGATAGAAATCTTCATTGCCGCGCTGACAACGTCATCGTTATCTGGTGTTTGCTGATCTGATTCTGTGGTCATGCTACCGCAATTGCGATCTGAAGACGGAGGGAAGAATTCGGTGCAGTGTAACCGCGTCGAGAAAGCTGACGACTTCCGTCAAGACGCCGGCAGCCACCCGCAGTTGGATGGAATTCGAAAAGCAGGAGAGCTCTACCGCGACACCACTTCGACAGAACACACTGAAAACACACTAAAAAATGCACAACCGGCTTCTGCCGAGCACTTTACCACGGCATTCGCCACGAAAAAGGGTCCAACAAAAGCCGGCGGCCTGTCTTCACTTACGCGAGCCATCAGCAAATGTGATGGCTCAAAATCCAGCTCAGGAAAACTATCGAGCGAATCCTGAATTCAGTGGCAGATTTCCATAACGACGCAGAGAATGAATTCGAATGCCTTTGACATCTCCCGGCACCGGCCAAACGCGTCCAGCACGATTGTAAGTCTGAGTATACAGCAGCGGCGTTTGGAGTTTGCTCAACGTGTAGGGCTCAAAGGGAGAATCTGCCTTCAGCGACAGGTAGGGCACGGCAGTCGGAGGCAGCACACGCGAATAAGGAGTGGCATAGCCGTAGCCTGGACGAAACCATTTCGGTGAGTCGGGAGCTAAAGATGCATGCCCCGACCTGATGGATGGGGAGTAAGGATGCAAAGTGTCATCAGCGATAGAGTGCTGCGTCAAAATGCAAACCGCAGATAGTACAAAGAGTAGGTGTTTCATGATTATCTTCCTTTTGTCGGAGCCGTGGACGTTCTTCGCATGCGGGCCCGACGGGCGGTGTAAAAAATGTCTCGTGTCTCAAGCGGTTGACGTTTATCGCGACGAAGCCACGGTTTGATCTTCCGCAAAAACGGGTTCGCCGTCTTTGACGAGTTGAAGAACCAGAGTGTTAATCTGCTGGATCAGTTCCTGTCGCCTCACTTCTGTCTGCAGGTCTTCCAGACGGGCGGACGCTTCTCTGGCGTCCCACCACGAAGCGTATCCGTCGCCGTGTAGAATCTTCATTCCTTCGGCACGAGACTTAGCAACCGCCATTCGAGCTTTGGCGACTTCCATTTCTCGCTTGTTATCCGCGACCAGTTCGAAGACAGCCTGCAACGCCTGTCCGCTGGATAGTTTGCTTGTGGCAACGGCAACAGGAGCATCGCCCGAAACACGCGATTCCACGAAGTCTGCAACCGCTGACTGAACCGCATCCGTGTGATGCACGACCGCCGCTTCGGCTCGAGCAACTGCGAGATTTCTGCGAACAGCTGCAGCTTCACCCGCAAAGAAATTGTCCTGGCGTGCCAATTGTGTCAGCTTTTGTTCAAGGTTTGTAAGAGACAAACACTGCTGCGATACACGTTTTTGTCGTTCAGCGTTCTGCTGAGCGAACTCCTGCAATTCCGACATCACAGCGGCTGCGGACAATGAACCGCTGCCTGCTGAGGTCAGCACAACATCGTTTTCGGATGCCATAGCCTCCAGCCTTGCAGCCATGTTCGCGAAGTACTGCAACCCATTTTGAGTGTAGCTGACTTCCCGCTGGTTGATGCGGTCTGAAAGATCTAACTGCTGCAGTGCCGCAACTTTTTGTTGCCACAGCTTTGCCTGATGCTGGTACTGACTGACAGTGGTCGCAGAACGCAGGCGGTTGGCGCTGTTGGACACCAGACGGACCAAAGTTTCTTCCCCCAAAATCGTTCGGTCACCCATAGAAAATTCGTGGGTTGAATTGGACAAAATCGGCAGTGAACTCGTATCGGCAACCGTGGCTGCTGCGTAGGCGGTCTGTCGCAGCGACAGCAGTTCGCGTTCACGAATCACGATGCCGTCCTGAACCTTAAGCGAAGCCAGTCGACTGAGACGTTCGCCCATCGCTTCGTGAAGCGCAGTCGGCTGGCACTTTAGGAGTTCCAGCAACAGCGATTCCATTGCGCCTGCAAGCTGCCTGTCTGCATCGTTTCGCAATCGAAAACACACGTGACTCAGGCCCTGAGTGCTCTGCAAATTATTCAGCACAGGAATCGGCAGGACGATCGTGTCTGCTGCGATGGCTTCAGATGTCAGCGTCACTTTTTCAAGTTTATCCGCCATCTGCCGTACCAGCGTGACTTCGCTCCTGATCATTTCCAGGGCATTGATTGCTTCGCTCACAGCCTGAGGCGCCGCGTGCCCCTCTTCTTGCAAAGCTCTTATTTCGGTGACGACGAACGACTGATGATCGGCGGCTGCGTTCAGCGAATTCAATCGCCCATTCAGCTGCGACTGTTGGCTTGTGAGATAGTCAGATGCTGATGCCGAGGAGGCGGCCAAAACTGCAATGGCCGTCGCAAGCGACATTGCGTTGAAGGGATTCCGGGAGAGCATTGTTCGTTCCTTGTGGGGGGCATATTCGCGTGGTTCAGGTTGTTTCACCGAATACCACATCACGCATTGGCAATGCCCGTGCCGGAAAGAACGTCGCCGAGCGAAACGAATGACGGAGGCAGACGGTGGCTGCGTTCGCAAATCTACGGGACAGCCCGACGCGTGAAATCGGCTCCCTCTGCATCAGGCCTCAATCGACAACAACGCCTAAAGCTCGTTATACAATGCACTTGCGGCAAACTCAGCGTCTAAACGGGGCGGCCGTGTGGCGGTTCAACACCATAGCCGATTCTTCGGTCGACAATAGACAAACGTCGCTGGCCTCGGAACGTGCAAAGGTGCTGCGAGGAAGTATCTATTCCCG
>CAYZYB010000876.1:0-2968 GCA_964481505.1 uncultured Planctomycetaceae bacterium
AGCTTATAGCCTGCCTGTTCAACAGCACCGTTATCGTATTGAAAGTCAACGCCCAGCTCAGTTGCTCGATCGTTGAAACGAAAAACGACGTCTGAAGTATTTTTCGTTTGCGGTTTGAGAATCTGATTTTCAAACGATGGCATTACGATGTTGCTAACCTGGGCTGGAGCCATTGATTTTGCTGAAGGCAGATTTCGGACACCGTATAGGGCTTTAAGGATCCGGGCGAAACGCATATCGCGTGCCTGAAGGTCCGGATCATTTGGAGTCGATTTTAACAGTACCGAATTCCACGCCCAGGCTTCCCAGATTCGACCCAGCTGTTCCATCAATTCACTGACGGCACGTACTTTTCGAGGAATCGGTCCTTCGAAGTAGATCGGGTGGAGTTCCGCATTGACGCTAACAAGTAGTTCTGATCGATCCAGGTACGGCTTTGCCTCCTGCTCTCGACCTAATTTAATTAACATCTGTGCAGCAGAAAAATTTGCCGCGCGATGATTTGGCTCAATCTCTACAGCTTTCATAAAACAGGAAGCGGCGGATTCTGTCTGTGACGTCCTTTGAGCCCAGCGACCGCGAACAACCCAGATGTCAGGGAACCTATCGGCGTCATCGGGAAGGTCTTTGTGCCACTGCGGAATCTGATTCAGTTGATCTGATTCAAGAAACAGTTTCCCCAGCAACAGGTGTGCCTGGACAAGGTTCGGTCGAAATCGAATGATGTCGCGGAGAGTTTTCTCTGCACCGGTGAATTTATTTCTGGCGAAGTCCTCATGGATCACGGCCAGTTTGGGTGACGGGTCTTTCGGCGATTGTTTGAGGGCCTTTGCCACGAGCTCTGTGCTGTCGAAGACTTCTTCGAAGTTGCCCAGCAGGAGCAAATCTTCCACAGTGAACTGACGTCCCTGAAGTGCCGTAAAAAAGAATTCGCTTGATTCCCACCGACGTCCAAGTGTGTTGAGCAAATGACCCATTCTGCGGTTAGCAGCCGCCATGGACGGTTGGAGGGTAAAGACCTTCTGAAACGTATCTTCAGCCTCCGTAAGATGTCCTTCGTGAAAGAGTAGGTCTGCGAAAGCGATCAGGCACTGCAGGTACTCCGCTGTGTCGTCTTCGCGAAGGTGGGTTCTGTAGATCTCCAGTGCTTTGTCGTGGTCGCTAAGCCGTGTCGCTGCTTCAGTCGCGATCATCACAGTGCTGTTATCCGGGGCCACTGCCAGGAGCGGCTCAATCTTTTCCAGTGCAGCTGCGTAGTCTCTCTTGCGCATCAGCAATTTTGCTGATTTCAAATCTTCTTCAGGGTTGGGGCCCTGGCTGAAGTACAGCACTGTTCCGGCGACTAGCAGAACAAGCACGATGATGATGGTGCTCTTCATCGCGATGAATCGACTTTGTTTAGGGGCAATAGACAATTCCTGAGCAGGAGACGACGAGGTCTTCCTGGCTTCCAAGGCTCAAGTCTAAACAAAAATCGGGCACGATGGTAAACCACGTGCCCGATCATCAGGTTTTCAACTAGCTCTTACGTTAGAGGCTTAGTATTCACCAACCGTTTCACCACCAGCTTTGGTACCCAAAGCTCGGTAGGTTCCACGGTCAACGTTTTCACTAATTCCTCGAACAGAACCGTCTCCCAGAACGTATTGAACAGTTCCCGGGTGGCGAGAGCTGGCAGAGTAGAGGCCCCAACCCCATTCATTATCATCAGGCTGGCAGTTAGGTCCGTTTGGAGCGATAACGGTACTAAAGCCACTGTGGTGAGGACGTCCGTCAGCATAACTGCTACCCATGTTCGGTCGACCCGCCGCAATCGTTGTCCCGTACTCGCTATTGACGACACTCGCAAGGCAGGCGTCTGTGTCCAGGTCGATGTCTGCACGATTCCCAGACAATGTGACGTTGCCAGCAACACTACTGATCACTTCAAAATTGACACCAATGTTATTGCCTTTTCCTTTACAGCTTTCGCCCATTGCGATGGTGTTGCTGGTGCCGTCAAGGATATCACGGATTCTGGTCCGTGATAGACAACCAAAGACACCTGTCTGTGAGTTGTTCGCGGTATCCCACCCAGCGGAGAAGCTGACGGTTTGCGAGTCCTTATAGCTGGTACCGAGAGAGAACTTGTAGTTGTTCTGGCCACCAGTAGACTGAACTTCTACATCCGATGGACACAAAAGACCGGGAATCTTAGCTCTCCATGGCAGGAAGTCATTCGCTCTCCACGCCATTGTGCCGAATGGCGGCATGGCAGCTCCACCAGGATTTTCTCCGGCAGCGATCTGCTGATACAAGGGAGCCTGCTCGAAGTATGGCAACAGGTTGACCATTCCACTTCGTTCCAGTCCGTTGCTGATCACTCCAGCACCAGGATCGTCGTTGCCTGTCTGTGCGTGGCCATTGGCGTTGAAATTGTGTGTTGTTCCACCCTGGCCAAACGGGAACATCAGGAACACGTCGTGATAGTTGTGCAGTGCAAGCCCAAGTTGCTTGAGATTGTTTTTACACTGCGTTCGACGGGCAGCTTCGCGAGCCTGCTGCACGGCTGGCAGCAACAGTGCAATCAAGATCGCAATGATTGCGATTACCACCAGTAACTCAATGAGCGTAAATCCGCGAAATGCGGAACGTCGGTTGGTTTTCATAGTTTACCTTTCATGAAAACGAGAACAGAAAAGAACGTGAACAGTATACCGCGAAGTGACGGATGCCAAATTCGCGGTTGGGACGAAACAGCGTTAGCTATTTGCGTTCGGCCGCCTGGTCTACTTGCCGCCTGGTCTACTTGCCGCCATGTCTGCTTCCATCTTGGCTCTCATTTCTTCTTCCGTCATGTCACCAAGGACTTGCTCCTTGTCGCTAGACGCTTCGTTAATGGTGGTCTCCGTGCCGCCACCACCGCAACCAATCGCGGTGAAGCTGAAACAACAGATGGCCACAGACAGGGCAAAACTTTTAGATAAAT
>CAYZYB010000877.1:0-2968 GCA_964481505.1 uncultured Planctomycetaceae bacterium
CTTAATCGGCATGCCCAGCAACGGTAAGCGGCTTAAATACTGCGTAAAGGATCCTTTGGTAATGACCAGGGAAATGACAACCAAAGATGTCGCTCCGAAGGCAATCATTGCAATCCAGCCAGAAATGCCCAGCTGTTCGATCATCCTGCTTAGATTGACGACGAACATTGTCGCCGATGGCAGTTCGACTCCAAAGCCCATGAAGATTTCGGCAAACTGTGGCACGATGAACAGCAGGCCGGTGTACATCGCCGCCAGCATCACACCGAGCATGGCCAGCGGACCGACCGTTGCCATCACGAACTGCTGAACCTTAAGACTGCTGCCCAGCAGGCAGGGAACAAGATCGGCAGCAACTTTTGCTTTGTCGTCGTTCGAGATCTTCGACTGCATCACACAATTGAGTTCCGACGGCATCGCCATACTGAAGTTTGCCGGCAGCTGTTCACCACGTTCCAGACGATTCGCAAAAGAACGCAGCAGCGACTTCGGCCGGTCGTGATAGTTCTTTTTCATCCACCAACGAAGCAGCGGGACAATCACTACAGAGACGGCGCCGGTCGCGACAAAAACATTGGGCATCCCTCCCGTCAGTTTCCACCAAAGTGCCGAAGCCAGAAAAGCCAGACCAGAAACAGCCTGTAACCACGGAGCAATTTCCAGCATCGGATGCGCCAGCGGTTCTGCTGCGACAGACCTCACAGCCTCATGCGCCGGAAGCCCGGAAAGCAGTGCCTCCCGAAGTTGTTCACCCACTCGAAGCTGATACAGACGCGGCAAGTCAGCATGCTGAGCCGCGATGAGTGCGTCCAACGACAGCTCACTGGAACTTACCAGTTTCAGACCACGAGTTGTCAACACGTCCGCCAGCGCGCGATCGTCAGCGGCGTCCGCAGTTCCATGAACCGGGACGCCGTTGCTGTCTGTGGCTTCGTATCGAAATCGTGGCATCGAAGGTAATAATCACAAGGTGAAGGAAGGACAAAATGAATCTGAAATCTGAAATCTGAAATCCGAAATCCGAAATCCGAAATTTCAGATCTCAGATCTCAGATTACCGCAACAAACAAAATAGAGATCCCTGCAGAATTGAAAGCGTTGTGGGTGGCGGGGGTTGGAACGAGGTACGAGTGAACCCCCGGGGTTTCCTTCGCAAGCTCAGTCCAACGCTGGCCCCCCTGGACACCGAGCACTTTCGTTCTGGTGAGGAGTCATTAGTTCACACTGATTCCCTGATAGATCTCAGCAACCGGCCAAAAGACGGACAACCCATAAAGCAGCACCGTCCCGCCTCCCACAAGCACAAACAGAGCCACCGGCACGACGTTTCGCAGCCACGTAACACTCACTTCCAATCGTCGGCGGTAGTATCCGGAAACACTCGCCAATCTTAGTCGCAGCTGTTCTTCGTTTGATGAAGCCTGCCTCAGACAAGTCATCAACATCGGCGGCATCATCCCCGGCTCCCAATCTTCGTCTTTTCCAATGGCCGGAATGTCGCCGGTTTGAATTCGCTTCGCCGTTTCCTGGCATGCACGATCTAAACTGTCGCTCCCACTGCAGGCCCCCGCCATTTGCAATGCGTCTGTTAGCGGAGTTTCTCGTTCGATCATCAACGACAGCAGTCGCGACAGATTGTAAAAATGAAGGTCTCGCACAAGACCCCGGACGCCAGGCACCAGAAACATGGCTCGTTCAGGGCCACGAAACGACAGCGAGTTCGCTCGTCCGGAAGCAACCCAAATGATCAACCACAAAGCCGCAGCGACTAACAGCAAGGCAGGCCACCACCAATATTGGCGATCCATTTCCGCGATCCACGCAAACGCTCGTGAAGAAACGATATCCGGATCTTCGAACAGGATTCGCACCTGCGCCAGGAACCCTCGAATAAACAGCATGAACAACGTCACAGCGACAACGACCACAGACAACGGATAAGTCATCGACTGAAAAACACGGCGACGCAGTTCGCCCATGTCATGCGCTAGATCCCCAAGCGTTTCGACGGTTTCGCTGAGTTGCCCCGTTTTCACTCCAGCCACAATTCCCGCAGCCAGTATCCGCGGCGCCCCATGAGAATTTGAGCGAACGGTCTCTTCCAGTGTCTCACCAGATTCCAGTCCCTTCGAAATGGAACTCGTGAGCTCCTGAAGACGTCGCCCGTGACCAGAACCTGCCGCCGCGAGATTTCCCTGCAGTGGCAAACCGGCATCAACCAAAGCTTTCACTTCGATGCTCAGGTTTTCGATATCTTCCAGCGTAATCGACATAGAATCTTGCGTAGAAAACAGTCTTCAGGTGTGCTTCGAGTTTGTGTAAGAGCGGCGTGCTCCGCGTCCGGTGGGAACCGAACCTACAGAATTTCTTCAATCATTCATATTCAAAATGGCGCCCCGCGACAGTTGCAGCCCGCCCTTCACCGACCAAGCACCCGGAAAATCTCTTCTGGTGTGGTGGTACCGGCATCCACAGCCTGCTGGCCGCGTTCTCTGAGTGTAACTGCCCCACATTCGATTGCGATCGACTGCAGCGTGCGGGCATCCGCACAGTCCATGATCGCTCGAGCAACTTCAGGAAGGTTCGGGTCCAGCATTTCTGCCATTACGAAACGACCGTGGTACTTCAAGCCTCCACAGACGGAGCAACTTTTTACAGGAGCAACGTCCGCTGCGGATGTGTCTATCAATTTTGAAGAATCTTTGACAGATTGTGAAATGGCCTCTTCACTCTCCTCCTGTCGGCACGCATCACACCGTTTTCGCAGCAATCTCTGGCACACCACCGTTTGTAGCGTGCTTCGCAGCAAATACGGTTCGAGCCCCATGTCGAGGAGACGAGTGATGCCTTCGATACTACTTACAGCGTGAAATGTTGTAATGACCAAATGACCGGTCAACGGTGCTTAAAAAGGGCTTTCTGCGGTCTCGGGATCTCGGATTTCTCCCACCATGATTACATCCGGATC
>CAYZYB010000878.1:0-2966 GCA_964481505.1 uncultured Planctomycetaceae bacterium
CCGTTGAAAGGGGCGACCGGGGTTGGACTGAGCCTGCGAAGGGAACCCCGGGGGTTCGCTCGGAACTCACTCCAACCCCGGCCACACTCTCCAACTTCGCAACTTTCTGCGACTAAAATGCGGTCGATCGCTTGCTGAGTGATTCGATTGGAAATGTTCGGCAGAGTTTCTAGCATTCGGGGCTTATGTTCGACTTGTTCGTTGTCTCGGTCATCGTTCAACCGGTACTACACTTCACGCGGCTGTCCAAGTCTCGTGATGCCACTGAAACGCGTTGCCGTTTTCCAACCTGCCCCTGTCCTTCATTCTAAGAGGTGCTCCCATGTCCACAACGACAGCTCCGGCTCAGAACCTGCTACCCGAAGTCAGTGCATTCCTCAACACATCGCTACACAAGTCGTTCGTCAACGGCGACTGGGGCGAAGCCAAAAGCGGGCAGACCTTCGATGTTGTCGATCCCGGCAAGGGGACAAAAGTGGCCACGGTCGCCAGTCTTCAGAAAGAGGACATCGACCATGCCGTCGACGGTGCGGTCGCTGCTTTCGAAGGAAGCGGTTGGGCAAAAATGGCTGTCAACGAACGCAGCGCTGTTCTGCATCGGCTGGCAGATGCCATCGAAGCACGTAAAGCAGCATTCTCCCAGATCGAATCCATCGATTGTGGAAAAGTGCTCGCCCAGGCAGAAGCTGACGTGCAGAACTTTGTGGACACCTTTCGGTATTTCGCTGACCTGGCACAAACCGTCAACTATCGAAACGTCATCGCCGTCAAAAACCACGAAGCCTGGGTTGCCCGACATCCGTGGGGAGCGTGTGGATTCATTATTCCATGGAACTTCCCGTTTCTGCTGACGGGTTGGGGGCTGGCACCCGCATTGGCGGCCGGCAATACGTGCGTGTTGAAGCCAGCGGAAGACACGCCATTAACATCATTGTATTTATGTCACGTTGTGCAGGAACTCGACCTGCTGCCAGCGGGCGTGTTGAACGTGGTCACGGGAGATGGCGCGACCGCGGGGGCGGCGGTCGCGAGTAACCCAAAGTTTCGACGAATGAGCTTCACCGGCTCGCCGGAAGTTGGTCGACTGGTGGCAGCGTCCTGCGGTCAAAACCTTGTTCCGTTGAAGTGCGAACTTGGCGGCAAAGGAGCGGCCGTTGTCTTCGAAGACGTTAATATTCAAGAGACTGCAGAAAAGCTGGTGGGCGCTATTACGTTTCACACCGGACAGGTCTGCTGCGACGCAACGCGATGGCTGGTGCATCAGGATATCTACGACAAATTCGTGGCAGAATGTGCGGACCGCATGAAGGATGTGAACATTGGATACCAGATGGACGCCGCCACTCAGATGGGGCCCGTCGTCAGCCAGAAGCAGCGTGAGCGAGTGCTGGGTTATCTTGAAAAGGGCGTTGCGGGCGGAGCAGAATTGGTTCTCGAAGGTGGCCCCGCAGAAGTTTCCGGTAGTGAAGGTTTCTTTGTGAAGCCTGCGTTGTTGGCTGGTTCGTTAAGTAATATCGCAGCCCGCGAAGAAATTTTCGGGCCAGTCGCGTATCTCGCTCCGTTCAGCAACGAAGAAGAAGGCATTCGACTGGCTAATGATACAGAGTACGGTCTCGGTAACAGCGTCTGGTCAGAAGACCTGTCCCGGTGTGCCCGAGTTGCTGAGTCGTTTGAAACCGGCAACGGCTGGATCAATGCTCATAACGTTGTTGTTCACGGAGTTCCCTATGCCGGCGTCGGCAAAAGTGGCATGGGCGGCGGCGTGGTTTCTCCGGAAACACTAAACGACTATCTGCGACCGATTTCCGTGGTGCGGCCGCTGTAATGCAAGGTTTTTGGGAGGAAGAATCGGGCTGGCGTTTCGGATGCCGTCACTGCTGTATCGGGCAGTGACAAATTTCGAGATATTCGAGGGTTGGTATTTCGACGGGCGAGCGACCCGCGACAATGCCAGCTGTCGCCCATTGATATTCTGTTTCCTGAAATCTGATCTGTGCCTGTTCCATCTTTCTATTCCGCCGACGCTGCAATGCTGCGGCAGTGGGATAACGACCACGTCTGGCATCCGTTTAGTGCGATGTCAGCATACGTTGACGAAGCCGCTCCGATTATCACCGATGCCGACGGCTTCGATCTGATCGACGCCACGGGGCAGCGGTATCTGGATGGGATTTCGTCACTGTGGTGCAACGTTCACGGTCACCGCGTTCCCGAAATAGACGAAGCCATCCGCCAACAGCTGGATCGCGTTTCGCATTCGACCCTGTTGGGTATGTCGAGCGAATCGTCTATTCGGCTGGCTAAAGCGATCGTCGATTGTACTCCGGACAACCTGACGCGAGTGTTCTATTCCGACAGTGGGTCCACCACGGTCGAAGTCGCACTTAAGCTGGCCTACCAGTACCACCATCAGAAGCAAAACCCCGAGCCGCAGCGGGATACGTTTCTGTGCGTTGGGAATGCGTATCACGGTGATACGCTCGGCTCAGTCAGCGTCGGCAGCATCGACGTTTTTCACCGCGTCTATAAGCACTTGTTGTTCCCAACAATTCCCGCGCCGTCACCGGTCGCAATTCGAATCCAGGAAGGCCACACTTCGGAATCATGGCTGCAGCACTGCTTTGATGAAGTCGAACGTCTCATTCGGGAGCACCATGAACGCGTGGCTGGCTTCGTGATGGAACCATTAGTGCAGGGAGCCGCAGGAATTTTGGTTCACCCGCCCGGCTACCTAAAGCACGTTCGGAAGCTCTGTACAGAACACAACATTCCTTTGATTGCAGACGAAGTCGCCGTGGGCTTCGGTCGTACCGGAACGATGTTTGCGTGCGAGCAGGAATCTGTGCAGCCCGACTTGTTGTGCCTGGCAAAAGGAATTACCGGCGGCTACCTGCCGTTAGCCGCCACTCTGGCCACTGAAGAAATCTATGCCGCATTCCTGGGCGAACCTTCTGCCGGTCGTACTT
>CAYZYB010000879.1:0-2945 GCA_964481505.1 uncultured Planctomycetaceae bacterium
GGGGACGATTCTGCGTTTTTCCGCTCTGTTTGTTTTGGCCACGTTGGGCCACGCAGCAGAGAAGTTAGAGCAGGAGTACAACGTTCTTTTCATCATTTCGGACGACTTAACCGCAACTGCATTGTCGTGTTACGGAAACAAGGTCTGCAGTACGCCGAATATCGATGCCATTGCTGCGAAAGGAACGCGGTATACGCGAGCTTACTGCCAGGGCACTTATTGTGGGCCGTCTCGCGCGTCGATGCTGTCTGGGTATTATCCTCATGCAACCGGCGTGATGGGGTATGTCAGCCCGCGTTCGAAGATTGGTGACCGCGCGACGTGGCCGCAGCACTTTAAGAACAACGGCTACTACACGGCGCGGGTCAGCAAGATTTATCATATGGGCGTACCCGGTGGTGTGGAAGTTGGTGCGGACCTTCTTCGGCACAACAATTACAACGGTGCCGACGACGAAGCGTCGTGGACAGAACGATTCAATAGCCCGGGACCAGAATGGAAAGCTCCAGGTGATGGTGAAACGCTGGAACGAAATCCAGATGGGAAGAAGCCTGTCGTTGGCGGAAATACGTTTGTTGTCGTGGAAGCCGATGGTGACGACATGACCCATTCCGACGGTATGACGGCGGCGAAGGCGGTGGAACTGATCGATAAACACAAGGACAAACCATTTTGGCTGGGCGTCGGTTTCGTACGACCGCACGTGCCTTTTGTGGCGCCGCGGTCGTACTATCCACCGTTCAAGCCGTACGGAAAAATGGTTCTGCCGGATAAGATTCCAGGCGATTGGGACGACATTCCAAAGCCAGGCATAAACTACAAGACCAGCGAGAGTATGAAGATGGACGTGCGTCGCCAGAAGAAGGCGATGGGAGGCTACTACGCGTCCGTTGCTTTCATGGACGCTCAGGTTGGCAAGGTGATGTCGGCTCTGAAGACAGCGGGCATTGATGACAAAACGATCGTGATCTTCACCAGCGATCATGGCTACCATCTTGGCGAACACGACTTCTGGGCGAAGGTAAGTCTTCGTGACGAATCGGCTGGCGTGCCTTTGATCATCAGTGTTCCGGGCAAAGAACCCGCCGTTTGCAGCAGTCTTGTCGAACTCCTTGATCTCTATCCGACTGTGGCGAAGCTCTGTGGTTTGACTGTTCCGGAACGAATTCAGGGCAAAGACATTTCGGCGACTTTGGATGATCCGACGCACTCGGTTCGGGAAGCGGCGTTTAGCGTAGCTCCGATGCGAAAGGGGCTGTTGCTTCGCGAAGAGAAATGGGCCTATATTCAGTACAAAGAAGATGCATCGGGCGGCATCGAACTGTTCGATACAGAAAAGGATCCGCTTCAGTACACGAATTTGGCCGAGCTGCCGGAATTTAGCGACGTCGTCGATCAATTCCAACGAAAGATGGCCGCTAAGCTTCGGGACGTGCGCGACAATGATCTTTCAACGGTGAACAGTGCTGGAAGGTGACGGAAAAATTCGCGTTAGAACGCCCGTTCAGTTATCGTTGTGGTGAGCTGGCGACTTCTTATCACCAGCTGGTCTGAAATACGAATTTGCGCACCATGAATTTTTCCCGCCGCAATCTGTTGCAACGATCGGTGACTGCATTTGGCGGTTCGCTGCCGATGTTTTTGCAACTGCGGGGTGAGGCGGCTGAGGTATCTCAGAATGCGGTTAACCTGGGCAAAGCGAAGTCGTGCATCATCGTTTATCTGTGGGGTGGCATGAGTCACCACGAAACGTTTGATCTGAAGCCCGATGCTCCGCGCGAGATCCGCGGCAGCTTTCATCCGATTGATACTGTGACGCCTGGGATCCAGGTGGGCGAACATCTGCCACTGATCGCTCAGCAAACTGATAAGCTGGCGATCATTCGATCGATCCATCATGACGATTCTGCTCACGGCCGCGGCATGTACTGGAACCTGACCGGTCACAAGCCGCCGCGTGCGGGAAACATTCCGCCGTTGCGAGCGGACTGGCCATCGTTCCCTGCGATGATTTCGAAGTTTTGCCAAGCGCCGAAAGGTGTGCCCAATTCTGTGCGTTTGCCGTATCCCATGGTCGACAACGGCACGCTGCAGGCTGGTGAATACGGTGGTTGGTTGGGAGCAAAGTACGATCCGATTGTGATTCGCACGCCGTCCGGCGAAGAATTTGGAGGCGTCTCACGGGCTCTTGGTTCTCAGGTGCTTAATCTTGGAGAAGTCGATACTTCGCGTTTGAGTGCTCGCACGCAGCTGCGTTTGTCGCTGGAACGCAATGTTAGCCAGCCGGAAGACTTCGACAACTTTCAGCACTTCCGAAGCTTGGCTGATGACATCCTGCTGAGTTCTGCGGTGAAGCGTGCGTACGACCTCGAAACGGAGGACGCCAAAGTTCGTGAAACGTACGGAAATCATCTTGGCGGTCAGAGCATGCTGTTGGCGCGTCGACTGACCGAAGCGGGAGTTCCCATCGTGCAGGTGTGTTGTGCGTCCGGCGATCTCAATGGAGGGCAGGGTGATATGTGGGACACACATGGCGACAATTTCAACCGTTTGAAGAATCGTTTGCTGCCAGTCTTCGATCGTAGTCTGTCGGCACTTTTACAGGATCTCAGCGACCGCGGCACGCTGGACGAAACGCTGGTCGCCGTGCTCACAGATTTTGGCCGAACGCCGCGCATTAACGGCGGTGCAGGGCGAGACCACTATCCCAACGTTTATTCGGTTGCGTTGGCTGGTGGCGGAATCAAAGGAGGCCAGGGCTACGGCAGCAGCGACAAAAACGGCGCACATCCGTTAACTCAGCCGTGCGGTCCCGCCGACGTTCATGCAACGATGTTTCGTTGTTTAGGGATTTCTCCACGAGCAGAAATACGCGACGTATTGCGGCGTCTGTTTCCGGTTAGCGATGGTGAAGTGCTGCCGATCGTGTAGTTACAGAATTATAC
>CAYZYB010000880.1:0-2943 GCA_964481505.1 uncultured Planctomycetaceae bacterium
ATTCAGGAATGCCGCGCTGCTGACGTACCGATGGTGTTGGTGAACCTGGGAGCCAACCTCAGAGACTGCCCGCCGTTTAAGTCGGAACTGCCGACTGAATTGACGGGAGAACGACAGCTGGAGTGGCAGAATCTGTTCGGCAAAGCAACTCGCGCGCAGAAGGACGATCTGGAAGAAGCCGTGAACCTGTATCAGCAGCTGTTAGAAATTGATCCCCTGCATGCGCTCGTGCATTTTCGAATCGGCCGCTGCCTCGATCAGCTGGGCCGCCAAAAGGCAGCGCGAGCCAGCTATCAGAAGGCTCTCGACAACGACGTTTGCCCACTGCGAATGCCAGAGTCGTTGCACGACATCCTGACCAGCATCGCCGCAGACGATGACGTGCCGTTGGCCGACGCAGCGACCGCGGTTCGCGAATCGTTCGGGACATCTAACGCAATTGCAGGTTACGACCTGTATCTGGATCACGTGCATCCGACCATTGGAGCGCATCAAGTGATCGCTGGCTGCATTGTTAATACGCTGCGACAGCGCAAGCTGATTGGTGTTACCGGAAAAGAACACCTGAGTCCGGAACAACTGCGGAACCTGTACAGGGCTCATCTGAGAAGTCTTCCGACCGCTTACTATTCCAATGGTCGTCGTCGAATCGGCTGGCTGGAAGGCTGGGCGCAGCGACAACGATTGTTCGACGAAACGATTCCTGTGGATACGACCGGGGAAGTGTCTGCGACGTTGCGGTATCTGCAGCTGAGTGAGCTGTCGACCGCATCAGAACATCTGCTGCTGGCAACCACGGATTCAGACGGAACGCGACGGCTGATCGATGGAGCGGCCGTGTTGTTTCAGCAGGGGCAAACGGAATCCGCGAACTGGATCCTCAGCGAACTTTCCGACACGGTCGGCGAAGAATTCTACGACAGCATCGATCTGGCCAGGCTCATTATCGCCTGCGATGAAAACAATCAGACAGCGGCCACTCAGATCTACGCAACACACAAAGAAGACTGGGAACAGATTCTGGCGGTCAATCAAACGCTCTGGCAAGAAATTATGCCGGATGTGATTCAACGAGCCAGATCGTTAAGCGTGCAAGCATCCATTTCGTTTAGTGGAGCCTGTGCTGTATAATGCCCGCCATCGCCGGATTGGGCCAGGTGAAGTGGGATTCAGATTACGACCGGAGCACAATTCCGGTGCACTGTACCGTTATCTACTCTCCGCTGACTGAGCAGATATTCCATTGAAGAGAGCGTACGACGGCTTGCGAGGAGCCCAGGTTTTATCGCCGCCGCCGTGAAACGTTTGGAACAGCAGCGAGTCGATACCGAAATCCTCGACCGACCGCCACTCCATTTCCGTTTCACTGACAACATGCTGGTACATCTTGAGTTTTCGGGTCTTAACCCACACGTCAAGTTTACCGTCGCGGCGCCCCGGCGTATTCATCGAGACGCGGAGCCGCACGTTGACTGGTTCCGCCACCGGAAAGCGGAACGTGGCGGGAAACGGAAAGCTCTGGCCGTACTTCTTCGGTTGATTCATATGGTAAACGTATGCCTCGCCGCGACCATCGACCCGCCACATCAGCCTCGCAGAAAAGCCGTTCTTTCCGTTTGCTGGCCTGCCACCAGTTACATTCTTGGGGCCGCCGCCTAATCCGGGGAGCTTTCCTCCCTTAACCCAATCAAAACCCGGGCTAAATTCCACGGTGTAGTTAAGCTCGACCGTGTTTGATCTGGCAAACGGATAACGCCAGCCGACGCCGCCCTCCTCAGGACCAATCTGGCCAAGCGCATAATCGACCCTAAACGCGTTGCCATTCGGGGTGTCGACAATCGAAAGGTGCCTCTCTTTGACACCGTCCTCGTACTCGCATCCGGGCCAGGCCTTCTTCCAGGTCTCAACGGTGCAAATGCCAGTATTGGATGGCACCGAGACCTGTAGAGGTGATGCCTGAGACGCGAAAATAAGTAACAATAGTGCATGCATATGGATTCGTCGCCTTATAGCTAACGCTAAACATCACCGGACGCGGGCCGGTTGACGTAATTTGCAAATTGCGGCACCGACCGCGTTTCGGTGCATGTTACTGTGATGTGCCACGACCAGGTCGGAGGTCGTTGAGCCGCTTAGCTCCGTGTGCGAGCAATAATTCGATGCCTGTATTGTCCGAACTGGTTGTCGCCCAGTCAAGATATGTCGAGCGACCATCCTCAATTGCATTTACATCTGCGCCGTGCGTTATCAGCAGCTTAGCGGCCTGCCATTGAGCCCATGCACACGCAAAGCCGAGGGGCGTTTCGTTTTCTTCGTTGCGAGCGTTTACGTCGGCACCAGCCTTGACCAGCAACAGCATTGTTGACTGCTCATCATTGCATGCAGCTTGCATCAGAGGCGTATTGCCATTGGGGCCAAGTCGCGAATCTGGGTGAACGCCGTTTGCTAAGAGCCATGGCAGGATGTCTGGATTGTCCCAGATTGCAGTGAATACGAGTAACGCCTCGTCGGACTGGTAGAGATAGTGATGCTTAGTGAGCAGTTGCCGCAATTTGTCGCGGCGCCCCTTGCGAATGTAGAAGGAGGCTTTGTCGAAGATTCTCTGCCCCATAATGGCGGTTTCGGCCTTGGCCCATAGCGTTTGGCATAACCGGGCCGCCGCGGTTGATTCTCCATGTGAAAACGCGCGACCGACGGATCCGCGTTCATGCTTTTGTACTACGGCGGCGCTGTATCGCCTCGTCGTTTTAGTATCACTTCAATATCCAACGTTTCGCCACTGCGAACAACACGCAACACAACGGTATCGCGCGGCTGGCGACTAGGAGCCTGTCCAGGAATCCGTATCGACCTGGTTTTCGTTGGGGAGATGGATTAAGAAGGTGTTGTTCTGGATTGCATTGTTTTTGAGCGTGAATTTTGGGGTTGGGATCGTCAGGGATG
>CAYZYB010000881.1:0-2943 GCA_964481505.1 uncultured Planctomycetaceae bacterium
GCCAATGCCCTTCGGTTGCTCAGCTTCAGCTTCAGCATCGGAGTCGAATTCTTCTTCGTCCTCTTCCTCTTCATATTTGATCAGCGAAAGCCCTTCGTGTCCGCGAACACCCGCCCGATCGAGTGTCCAGCGGGTGGCTCGTTCGTAGAGCCACCCCAGCACCAGCAGGTCGCCGGGAACAGACTTCATGAACAACATGCCGGTGTGATCCTGAGACATGTCGTACAGATGCGGTACCAATGACACATCCACGCCGGGTTCGGCGATCAGCGACGTCAGGATGTCTTCCTCCAGCTGCCGCTTCACGGGATTGCGGCCCTGTGCCTGGCAAATGACAACAGTAAGTTTGGTTCCGGCCATAATTTCTTTGCTGGTGTCGCGTGACGATCGTTCCGGGGCAAAATTCAGCAATGTGTTAAATGCACAACCGCTGCCCATCCACAGTTTAACAACGCATAAGGATAACGTTTTGGCAGCCGAAATTCGAGAACGAAGGTTACCGGAACCGGGGTAACGCAGTATTTCAAAATAGAGCGACTCTCCCAGTCGCTTGCCCAACGTTTTGCGGCCCGGGCGAGCCGGAAAGTCGCCCCACATTAATTAAACAACTGCGTCACCCTGACCGTTCGAGTCGCGTCTTCGCCGTTATGAAGAGAATCAGCGTTCTCCATGGTTCCGCGGTGGTAATGGCCGGCATGTATGGCATACCGCGTTCCTGGCACTACTAAGCGGGAGCCGCAAGGCGACTGCGGACTCTTCGCTTCGCTCTGACCAATCCAAGTTGTGATGTTAAAGAAAAGCACGCTGACGAATTCTAAATTTGCCCGCGTTGATGACTCCATTCCATCGCACCAATGGCCGCGACTAAATTGAACCCACACGGCGTCACCTAAACACACACCTTTCCCGACCGAGTCTCGCCATAGAAACCGGCAATGTCTGCGCGTTAAACAGTAACGATTGTCCGGGTTTTGACTGTTTTACGGTTGGTGCAAAGTTTGGCGATTGTTCTGACGATACCGATTATGACGGAACATCGTGTTCTTTGAGTGGTGGCGTGTATGGCCTGTTTGGAGGCGGAGTCACACCACTAAAAATCAAAGAGAATTCACGACGGATTGTTTCGACAGGGAGGTGCATCGCCGGTTTGCGATGCGACAGGGGGAGTCATTCGAGTGCAAACGCCACATACCAGAATCACCGTGGTGATGATGCTGGCAGCCATTCTGCTTCAGGGTTGCGCTGCCGGTCCGTTCCGATTGCAGTACCTGTGGCCACAGGATGAAGGTCTGTCGTATTACAACGACAAAGCGTCCGCCATTGAGTATCCCGTCGAGACAGAACGCCGTGAATCCGATCCCGAGCTCTTCATGGCGCCACGGAATATCCGCAGTATGGACGAGGTGAACCCTCGAGAAGTTTCGCTTCACGAATGTCGGTTGATGGCGATGTCCAAAGGCGTGGCCATTCGTGACGCCAGTTCTTTGGGTTCTCCGGGCAATCCCATCCTTGCACGTCCCGCTCAAGCCCCTTCGATTTTAGACCCTGCGATTCAATCGACCGGATTCCTATTCGGCAACCGTGGTTATGAAGCAGCACTGGCCGACTTCGATGCACTGGCGACGTCGAACCTGACCTGGGGACGCAACGAACTTCCACAAAACGCGTTGAACACCGGCGTTGCAAACACTTTGGTGCAGGAAACATTTTCCTGGCAATCACGGTTAGAAAAAACATTTGCCAACGGCGGTACAGCGGCTTTGCAGGCTGACACTACCTATGATGGAAGCAATCGGAATGCGGCTTTCCAACGATTCCCATCGACGTATTCCGGCCTGGTTCAGATGGAATATCGTCAGCCATTGTGGGCTGGTGCCGGCACAGAATTCACTCGAATCGCCGGACCGCAGAATCAAAGCCTGCGAGGTGTTTCGGGCGTTTCTCAGGGGGTGCTGATTTCACGAATCAACGGCGATATCGCGCTGACTCAGTTTGAACAATCGGTAGCAACACTGATTCGCGACGTCGAACGCGAATACTGGGATCTCAGCCTGTCGCTGCGGCTTTACGAATCAGAACGACAAACGTTCGACGATCTCTACGTCTTCCTGCAGGAACTCAAGGACAGAGAAGAATCGGGTGACGCCATTTTGCGAGCGGAAGGACGCCTTCACGAAGCAGACGCTCGTATGCGAGGGTCCCTGGCCGACGTGCTTGACCGCGAAATGCGACTTCGACGGTTGTGTAATCTGCCTCTTAGCGACGGCGACTTCCTGTATCCATCAGACCTGCCGGCAGAAGGGCGCTTCGAACCTCTCTGGGAAGCCTCTCTGCAGGAAGCACTTGCCAATCGCGTCGAACTGCGACGACAAAAGTGGGAAATCAAAAGCCTTGAACTTCAGCTGAAAGCGGCCAACAGTCTGACACGTCCTCGCCTTGATGGCGTGTTACAATATCGTGTCAACGCACTCGGCGATCAATACGCTTTCGGAGGCAATGGCCCTCTCGATTCTACGCTGGAGGAACTCACCGGACTGGAAAATACTGGTTGGAGTGCCGGAGTTCAGTGGTCGGTGCCGGTTGGTTTGCGACTCGCCCACACTCAGGTACGAAACTACGAACTGCGTCTGCGCAAAGCACGATCGATGCTCAAAGAACAGGAATGGGAGGTCGCTTACGAACTCGCCGGCAGCATGCTCGAAATGCAACGCTGGTACGAACTGGCCGATGGTCAAACGGGGCGATACAGAACCGCTGCGGCAACGTCTGAGATCGTGGAAGAACGAGTTCTCGGTTCGGAGCAAAACACGCCTGATCTGCTGAATCAATTCCTGCAGGCCAAGATTGATGAACGAGACACCAAGCAGGGCTACGTTCGCAGTATTATCGAATACAACAAAGCGATCGCCGAACTACGATACCGCAAAGGGACAACTCTCACGG
>CAYZYB010000882.1:0-2942 GCA_964481505.1 uncultured Planctomycetaceae bacterium
CCGATGCGGATGGCGAAATTACGGCCGCAGATTATCCGCTGATTCGACACATGAAAGTTCCCAAAAAGCCAAACACGAGTCCCCAGGGCAACGTTCAGACGAAGTGGGAAATCTGTTCGCCGGAAACCGTCGGGAGCTTTACCGCCTGCGGATACTTCATGGCCAGGAAGCTACACAAAGAACTCGGTGTCCCGGTCGGACTGGTGAATTCCTCATGGGGCGGCACGCGAGTGGAACCGTGGACACCACCGGTTGGTTTCGAAAAAGTCGAAGCACTGAAATCAATCCACGAATCGGTCCAGGGACGAACTCCCGGCACCCAACAATACGAATCTCGACTTTCAAAGTACGTGGCCACCGTTAACGAATGGCTCGGCGAAAGCGCAGAATCTTTGCAGAACAAAACGCCCCTGAATCCGCTGGCCGCTTACCCCGCGGAGCTAACGCCGTTCAGGAGCCACCAGGATCCGACAATGCTCTACAACGGCATGATTCACGCTTTGGTTGGCTTCCCGATTCGCGGAGCGATTTGGTATCAGGGCGAATCCAACCACAACGAAGGAATGCTGTACTACGAAAAGAAAAAGGCTCTGATCAACGGTTGGCGAGAACTCTGGGGACAGGGCGACTTCCCGTTTTACTACGTTCAGATCGCGCCGTATCAGTATGGCAACGAAGATCCGAAAATCCTCGCAAGATTCTGGGAAGCTCAGGCCGCTGTCGAACAACTCCCGAATACCGGGATGGTCGTCATCAACGACATCGCAACGCTCAACAATATTCATCCGCCCAACAAACAGGACGTTGGACTTCGCCTGGCGAATCTTGCATTGAAGAACGACTACGGCAAAAACGATGTCGTTGCCGACAGTCCAACGCTGAAGTCGTTAGCAATAGAAGACGGGCGACTGATTGTTGGCTTCAAAAATACGGGCGGCGGACTGAAGACTCGAGATGGTGCGGCACCGACGCACTTCGAAGTCATCGGTCCGGGGTCTGGCGGTTTTCAACCTGCAAAAGCGGAGATCGATGGCGATACGGTGGTGCTAACATCATCGGAAGCGGCTCAGCCAGTGGCGTTTCGATTTGCATGGCACAAGCTTGCGGAACCAAACTTAACGGGAGGCACCGGCTTGCCAGTTGGCGCACTTCGAGGTGGTGAACTGCCCGAATTCCTGAACCAGTTGCCCATCGGTAAGGAATACAAGCTCGTCTACGACCTTGACCTGTCTAAACTGGGCGCTGACATCCGTTACGATGTCGACAACAGCAGCACCGTCAGCGAATTCGATCGCATCGGATATCTGATGGAACTCACAACCACTGGTGGTGAGGAGCAGAAGTTGTTCGTATCGATGAATGCGTTCACGAACGATGCTACGAAGATTGGTGTGCCTGCCGCTTCGGTTGGTGTGAAGTTCCAGCAAAAGGTGGAATCTCTTGATGTGTATTCCACCGTGACAGGCGTCACCCCGGGCAGCGGAATTTCTAACGGCAACATAGAATTCTGGCCCAGCAACTACGCACCACAGAATGAAGCTCGAGTGTCTGGTGCAAGTGGCAGCGTCTATGACTTCGGTGACTCACCGGGACCACCGGAAGCTGGCTACGGAAGCATGCAGATTCACAATGCCGGAGCCAAACAAACTCTGTTTGCCGTGAACAACTGGAAAGAAGGCGCAAACGCAGACATTGGGATTGGCAATAGTCAGGGACAGACCCGCGACTGGACTTTTACCGGGAGTGCGAAGACGTATTCGCAGAAGCGTTTGCGAATTTTCGTTCGACCAAAGTAGAACTACTCGACCAATACGCGAAGTAATGTGAGTCACCGAAAGGGCGTGGCAGCAAATTGTTGCCATTTTGAAATGGGTGGCCGGAGTTGGACTGAGCTTGCGAAGGAAACCCCGGGGCTTCACCGTTTCACCACTTGCCAAACGCGTGCTGCAACACGAAACTGCGAACGTCAATTCCTCAGGATACGCTTTGTCATGCCAAATGTTCTTCAAATGGAAAACGTCACCCGGACCTTTTCCTCCAGCCGCGGTGAGCTCACCATTCTCGACGATGTCAACCTGCAATTGACGTCCGGCGATGCTGTGGCGTTGCGTGGTCCTTCCGGTTGTGGCAAGAGCACTCTTTTGTATCTGGCCGGAACGCTTGACCAGCCAACCAGCGGAACGATCAAAGTACTGAGTCAGAATCCATGGACCATGTCCGGCGACAAGTTGTCGGCTTTCCGCAATCGCAATATCGGATTCGTCTTTCAGGAACACCAACTGCTTCCGCAATGCAGTGTGCTGGAAAACGTGCTGCTGCCGACACTGGCCGGTTTCACCATCGACAAAAAAGCGGCTCGCGAACACGCACGATCACTACTCGGACAAGTCGGCCTGCAGGATCGACTCACCCACCGACCGGCCGCTCTTTCTGGTGGAGAGCGCCAGCGCGTGGCTGTTTGCCGAGCGTTGGTTTTGCAACCGTCCTTGCTGCTGGCCGACGAACCGACAGGCAATCTGGACCCCGCTACCGCCGACACCGTCGGAAAACTCCTGCTCGAAATGGCCAGCGCCAACGATGCCGCTTTGCTTTGCGTCACCCACAGTGACCAACTGGCCGCCGATTTCCCCACAACCGTCCAGCTGCAAAACGGAAAAATCGCCGATGAGCCAGCAGCGGTTTCGTGATCATTGAATAAGCATCCGTCGCAGGGCTCTTCTGCGGGTTAGTTTGCGACAATCGAACCCGTGGCGTCTTGCTGCTGCTGTTTGGATTTTTTTGGCGCGAATCGGCCCAGCAATGCCGGGAGAAATACAAGGTCGCCGAAGAGCGCTGCTGCAATGGTGAGGGCTCCCATGGTGGCGAAGATTTTGTGGTCGCGGGATTCGCTGAAGACGACCGTCGCAAAGCCCGCTACCAGCACTGTGGTGGTCATAATCAAG
>CAYZYB010000883.1:0-2941 GCA_964481505.1 uncultured Planctomycetaceae bacterium
GTATAGAACAGCATAAAGCAGGAACAACGTCGGAACGGCAATGATTATCCGGGCACAACAGGAGGCCCACGTTGCTCGCATTAATCTGATGGAATCCTGCGTCACGGCTGCGCCCAGGCTCGCAGGTTTCCAAAGGTAGATGTAGAGGATTCGCAGAATGCGGAGGAGTCCCGTAACAAAGATAAACCCCGGAATCGCGAGGCACGCTATCGTCACCCATTCCTGAGGCCGAACACGAACGCGGACACCACGACCTTCTGTGTCAACAAAGAACAGCTTGCGGTCGATTAGTCGCCCAACCGCGACGGGAGCAGGACGGCCTTCGTGATCGTTGCGTTCTCGAAGGATAGAGTCGATAGGGCCGCTGAGTGATGGATACCTTTTTGCGAGTCGGCTATTCATGCTTACTTCCAGACCATAACTGCTGGTGATCGCTCTAATCACGGCGCTGAGGTGGATGGCCTGAGCAACGACCTCATGGGATGTTGCATCTTCGCTGACGCATGCCAAAAAAGACAACAGGGTTTCTGAAGAAGGAACCATCCCCTGTTGCAGAATTGTACTCCCCTGTCGCAGCTCCCACTTTCCGTATTTGTTCAATCGTAATACCGCGGAACGGTTTCCGGATCGAGCGGTTACCGTCATTCGATTTCGTAGCGGCTGTATCTTCGAAGGATCGAGACCGAATGATTCTTCGGCATCCGGAAACGTGATCGAAACTTCGTAGTCTCCACTACGCGGCTTCAGGCCAACCGCTGTGGTGTCTTCAACGATGTATTCCGATGGCGCCATTGGGTAAAGCCACAACCAGAAGACCGCGAAAGCCGATGCTGCCACGATCAGAATCCATCCCATGATCCCACTGAATGTCAGAAGCAATAATCGTCCACTGAACATTCCACCCGCGTTCTTTAGACCGCGGGCGATGTGATCGACCACGTCCGGTTCCGGCGGTGTATCCGATTCGTTGGTATCAGACTTTTGCAGCAATGAAAGCAACCCGCCGGTCAAAAAGATCACCACCAGAATGTTGATGAAATTGGGCAAAAGAAACGCTGGCACCAGGCACGCAGCTGCCGTCCATCCAATCCATGGCGGTACCTGATCGCGTCGTAATCCTCGCCCAAAGAATACCAGGAAGATTCCAATCGCAGCCGCGATGAAATTTGGCACCGGCTGTTGCGTTCCAAACCACGGCAGCAAAACCGTACCCAATGCTGCCAGAAGCATGATAGCGGCACCGATCAGGTTTCGGCGATTATGAAACCATCCGACGAGACCGCGGAAACGTTCTTCTCGGTAGCCGGAGACTCGCCATTTTCGGACAGTGTCCTGGGATTTCTGTGTGAACTTTCGACTTAGGTCGGCGCTTTTCGTGCCGAGCCAGGTGAGCATCTCTCTGGCTTTTCGTTCAGCCACCGCGAACGCGCTGTTGGCGGATTCACTGCCGAAGTCTGCGCCGGATGCGTTATCGGAAGACACTTCTTCGACCGCGGACGCCACATCAGTGGCCTGTTGGTAACGGCGGTCCGGTTCCTTATCCAGCGAACGCAAAACCACTTCGTCCAGTCGAGTGTCCAGCTGAGCCTTTTCGGACGGCAATGGAAATCGGCCCAGCGGCAGTTCGCCGGTTAGCAATTCATAGATGACAACTCCCAAAGAATAAATGTCCGCTCGATGATCAACGGTTGTTGGCTTTTCGAATTGTTCGGGAGCCATGTAGTGTGGCGTACCCATCACCTGCCATGTTCCGGTCAGTGGCCTGCTGTCAACGGTCCCCGCCAGCTTTGCCAGTCCGAAGTCGGCGATACGAACTTCGCCCGCTGTGCTGATCAGGATATTCTCCGGTTTGATATCGCGGTGCACGACGCCGTTGTCGTGAGCGTACTGGAGCGCGGCGCAGATTTTCGGTACGACTTCCAATGCCTGTTGTGGTGTGAGTGTCGCGGTCCGCTGCAAATGTCGCAGGTTCGCGCCTTCGACATATTCCATCACAAAGTAAAACAGTTCGTCTTTGCGACCGAAATCATGCACGGTGATGATGTTCGGGTGATTCAACTTAGCGAGCGCTTTTGCTTCGCGTTGAAAGCGTTCGGAAAACAGTTCGTCACCGCTGACGCCAGGGCGAATGATCTTCAACGCAACGATGCGATCGAGATTCGTTTGGCGAGCTTTGTAGACAACACCCATGCCGCCGAAGCCGACGACTTCAAGGATTTCCAGCTGCGGAAAGTGAGGCGCTAGTTCTTCGGGTGTGGGAGCGACGAAGGTTGGCGCGTAGGCGGAATTCGTCGACGAGCTAAGTGGCCCGTCCTGAGTTTCAAAACCCACCTGCAACAGGCATTTCGGGCACAGAGCAGCCGTGTGATCGGACGAAAGTTCAACGCCACATTGCGGGCAGTTGCGAGGCGTGTTTGACATATTGGATCTCGCTTGAAAAGGAATACTACTCGGTACTATGCGGTTCCCAGATCAAGGTGACGCGTTTTTGTGGAAAAACTCGTTCACTTGTAAAAACGCTGTAAAATGCGACCGATTGGCCGCTGCAGCACGTGCAGTGGCGTGGTTCGACCGATAAGCTGGCAACATGCCTTCTGATCGCTTTGCCACAACTCGCTGGAGTCTCATCCAGGCCGCAGGTCGTGGACCGGATGTGTCGTCAGCGGCAACTCAAAGAGCGCTCGAAGAACTCTGCGGACAATACTGGCGGCCGGTGTATGCGTTCCTTCGACGCAAAGGAAATTCAGAAACGGAAACCGAAGATTTGACTCAGGGCTTCTTCGTTCATCTGTTGAGCAGCGACCTGATTGCAGCGGCTGATCAGAACCGTGGACGTTTTCGATCGTTCCTGCTGAAGTCGGTGACAAATTTTGTCAGTTCATCGCGACGAACTGAACGAGCGGAAAAGCGCGGTGGCAAAGTCAACGTCATAAGTTTCGAC
>CAYZYB010000884.1:0-2940 GCA_964481505.1 uncultured Planctomycetaceae bacterium
GTGGGTACCATCACGGAAGCATCGGATGTTTGGAGTCGCCGAAAATCCTCAATGCCCTGTTCTACCTCGCCGGCAGCCAGGTGATCGACGAGTTTTTCCAGGACGACAGTTGTTTTGCGGTCAGTTTGCAGGCGTGCCGAATCCTGCTGAACTTCGTCCTGTGTGGTGGGCGACGTCAATTCGTCTGCCTGTAACGGGTGTTCAGGACAGAAGATCGATGCAATACTGGCTGCCACAATGAGAAAAATTCGGGCAGCCTGCAGCGAGGTCCGCGATGAGAGAATTGATGCAGCAGGCATGGAAGAGGGAAATTCCAGGAAGTCAAAAGTCGCGAAAGCACAGGCTTTTTGGGATCTTACGGGGGCCAGGCGAGGACTTCCATCGTTACGCTGGGATCCGGGTATGAGGCCATTCGACGAAAACTGGCCGTGAACTGCCCAAATTCTCAGACGAAAGCGTTTGTGATTCCAGGAATCAAAGCATTAGTGTTGAACACCCGGTTGTGGGCCGGTATTCTTCCGCGTTTCCGCTCCGGCCCCAGCGCAGTAATTCTGCGCTAATCCGACTCTTGAACACGGCACCAGCGGTCGAAAATAGTCATTTAACGGCGGATCTTCGCCTTCTCCCTGCTGACAACCTCGCTAAACAGCGTGCTGGCGGCAGATTTTCACTCAAATATTTCCAGGAAGAACAGACATGGCGGAAGACTTTCGTCTGTCAGCTGAAATTCGCACCCAGATGGGGTCCAGGAGTTCGCGCCGGCTGCGAAAGCAGTTTAAGGTGCCAGCGAACCTGTACGGTTTCAAAAAAGAAACCAAAAGCATCACGGTGTCGGCTGATGAAGTAGAAAAGATGGTCGCCAATGGGTCACGCGTCGTAGACGTGGAACTTGATGGAAACGTCGAAAAAGCTGTAGTTCAGGAACTGCAGTGGGACATCTACAGCACTCACGTGAAGCACGTGGATTTGAAGCGGGTGGACCCGGAAGAAGTTGCCACCGTGGATGTTCCCCTGCGTATTCGTGGTGAAGCATTGGGGCTCAAAGATGGCGGCCAGCTACGCCAGCTGTTGAAGCGGGTTTCTGTGACTTGTCCGGCATTTCGGGTGCCCAAAGCTATTGAAGTACGTGTCGGTGCCCTGAAGATCGGCGATAGTGTCAAAGTCAGCGAATTGCCAGTGCCTGAGACGGTGACTGTGCAAACGGCTGGCGATGAGACAGTCGTCGAGCTGTATGATCCGAAGAAGGTAGCGGACGACTCAGCAGCAGAGTAAATCGTTGCGGATCTGGACTTCCAAAGTATGCGTTTTGTTGTTGGCCTTGGAAATCCGGGTTCGAAGTACGTTGGAACCCGACACAATGTTGGGTTCGACGTCGTGGCGGAACTGGTGAAGCGATTTGCTTCACAAAAGCCGCAGAATAAATATGACGCTGAATTTTGGGACGTGATGATTGCCGGTGAGAAGGTGTTGTTGATTACACCTCTGACTTTCATGAACTTAAGCGGCCAGTCGGTTTGGCAATTTGTGAAGTTTTATCAGCCTGACCCTTCGGAAATCGTCGTCATTTGCGACGATATGAATCTGCCCTCCGGGCGAATTCGCTGGCGACCGTCGGGTTCGGCAGGTGGCCAAAACGGTTTGGATGACATTATCCAGCGTTTGGGCCACAAGGATGTTCCGAGGTTGCGTGTCGGAATCGGGCGTCCACCGGGAAGAATGGACCCGACAGGATGGGTGTTGGGACGATTTCAGGAAGATGAAAAAGAGGCTGTTGAGTATGCGACTGTCAGGTCCGCCGATTCAATTGAGGCCTGGTGTTCGGAAGGGATTGAACAGGTGATGAATAAGTTCAATCGGATGCCGGACGAAAATTAATAGTTCCTGAGGCGTGGGTGTTCCTGTCGCCATAGTAAAACAATAGAGTCGCCTGAGCGTAATTTTTTGCTCTGGCCAAAACACAACGAAACTAATTTTGGAGTATCTGCCGGTGTCAGTCGCAGAAGCAGTCAAAGAAAACCTGTATGAGGCCATGTTCCTCGTAGACAGTAGTCAGTTCGCCAACGATCCGGATGCAGCAACAGCTGCAATCATGGCCATTCTTGAGCGGGCGGGTGCAACCGTGGTGGCGCACAGGCCGTGGCAGGATGGCAAGCTGGCCTACGAAATTGAAGGTCGACGCAAAGGCCTGCACTATGTTGTGTGCTTCCGCATGCCGGGCGATGGTGTCAAAGTGATTACTCGTCAGAGTCAGCTTAGTGATGTTGTATTGCGTCACATGGTGGTGAAGCACACGCCGGAACTTTTCAACGCCATGGTAGACGTGCTGAACGGTGTTGTTGCAGAACAGGAGGCTGCTGTTGAAGCTGCGTCTGCCGAGGCTGAACCTGCGGCTAAAGACGCTCCTGCTGCTGACGGTGATGAAGGTTCAACTCCGGATGCTGGCTAAAGCAGGAGGCCCATTATGGCGTCGTTTAACAAAGTGATTCTGGTTGGAAATGTGACACGCGATCCTGAGGTACGTTTTACCGCAGGTGGCACGGCAGTGACTGATGTCGGACTTGCTGTGAATCGTTTCTGGATGGATAAGAGTACTAACGAACGCAAAGAAGAAACAACGTTCATCGATGTAACGCTGTGGGGCCGTACTGCAGAAGTTGCTGGTGAGTATTTGGCGAAAGGCCGACCTTGTCTGATCGAAGGTCGTCTGCAGCTGGATCAATGGGACGACAAAGAGACAGGCCAGAAACGTTCTAAACTGAAAGTCGTTGGTGATACACTCCAGTTACTCGGCAGCCGTGGAGACGGTGGCGGAGGAAGTGGTGGTGGCGGAGGTGGATATTCGCCTCCTCCTCAGCAGAGTGCTCAGTCGGCACCCTCTGGATCGCGGCCGCCCGAAAGTAAATCGCCCGATCAGGCGTTCTATGATGATGCTCCAAAGCC
>CAYZYB010000885.1:0-2933 GCA_964481505.1 uncultured Planctomycetaceae bacterium
GTCTTCGGTGTGCTCATCCAGTTGTCGCTCAAATTCACGACAAACAGCTCGCAGTGGGTCGGCAATGGGAAAAGGAAATAGATCGTAACGCATAGCTCAATTCTCCATGAGTAGGTTGTTTCGCGGCCTTTGAGTCGTATCCCGTTGATCCGAAAATCTCTTGGCGGCGACAATCCACAGATACAAACACTGTGCCAATACGTCCAGAATTAACATAAACTATTTCAAGTGAATGACTTGCGCCTCCACTCAGAATGTTGCAGCAGGCCTTGCAAGTGCCGATATGGCATTTCGGTGGCAATTGCGGGTTGTGCCATATTGGCACCCCCGCCAATCGTATGCGCAGATAGTACTGACACAAATTCGATCCGAACTGACTTTGCAGTGCCTTGCCGGTATCCTGACTCAGTTCGAACGAACAAACTCGGGCCATTCTTAACTCAAAACCCAACCCAAACGCTCCAGGGAAGACGAATGGAATTTGACAAAGCGATGGCACAGCTCGAATCTCTTGGCACGGCACAGAACGTCAGGATCTACAAACGCCACGGGGCTGGCGACAACGTGTTTGGGGTTAGCTTTGCGGAACTCAAGAAGCTGAAGAAGAAGATCGGCGAAGACCACGAACTGGCGATAAAACTCTGGGATAGCGGGAACAGCGACGCACGCTCGCTGGCGATGATGGTGGCGTCCCCGGATGAACTCACACCGTCCGTCGCAACCCAATGGATGAAGGATATCGTCTACCCATTGCATTCGTCAGAAGTCGCCGGTGTGGTCGCTCAATCAGCAACCGGTATCGCTAAAATGAGGCAGTGGAGAAAGCAGAAATCCGACTTTGCGCGAGCGACCGGCTATTCCATCCTCACCCACATCCTCAAAGAAGATCCCGACGCTCTTGAAGAACTTGAGTGCCTTCGAATCCTGAAGGAAATCGAAGCAGAAATTCATCGCTCCCCAAACAACGCGCGACACGCGATGGTCATGGCCGTGATTTCGATGGGGATTTACAAACCCGAAATCAGTGACGAAGCCATCGAAGCAGGCGAACGTATCGGAGACGTCGAAGTGGATCATGGTGAAACCAGTTGCAAAACGCCAAAGATCGCTCCGTATATCAATAAGGCTCTCAAGCGGAGCGCAGGAAAATCCAAAGCCCGCGTTCGCAGTTGCTGAATTGGAATTCGGCGGCGACAGGCGCCATTCATTACTTTGGCGTCATCTCAGGGTCAGCACGAAGTTTTCAAAACCCCGACTTCTCATTTCTTTCGTTCTGCCTACAATCGATTCACGTGATTTTGGTATCTCCGGACGACAATCTGATCGATGTCTGAAGACTTCAACATTCCTTCAAATGCCGATGAAAATCAGTCCCTGTTCAAAGGGCCGGCCAACTGGTTTACGCTAAAAATCCCGCAAAACGTGCGGCTTGAGCAAACGGAAGCCTTCCTGGAAGTACGCCCCAACGCCGTCGCTGCGCCCGCAGGTATCGAGGCTAATGTCGAGCCGACACCATGGACAATGACGCTGTACGCAGCGTGGGTGGATGACGGCGAACCGGAAACCAAAGCGGCGTCTTTTGATCCAACAAGTCTTTTTCCTCGGGTTGATTCCTGCCAGTCTGTGACGCCGCTCACAATCGCCGGCCACAACCAAACGTGGGCAGGTATTTCCACAAAACCCAAATCCGGTCCGTGGTGGAATGCGTTCTTGCGGAGACGCACGTCGTACGCGTGGCGGCTGTGGGTTGTCGAGTACAAAGACATCATTGTCGTGGCCAGCTTGCAGACAAAGAATAGTGTGCCTCTGGAAAAGCCAGACGTTGAAGTGTGCGAGCAGCTCCTAAACTCCATCGAATTCACGGAAACCCTGGCCAAGCCGCCTGAGCTGTTTCGTTCTGACGTTATTTCGTTGGCGCAGAAGCACTTCCCACTGCTAACGAGCACCGCTTCTGGAAACTTCAGCGTGAAGATCGGCGAATCTGATATCAATCTGGCCAACTTCTATCGGTCGTACATTCATTCGCCCGAACAATTGAAGCAGATTGTTCTTCCGGGTTTGGCAACCGTTGTGCGACTTCAGGAATGGGGCCCGGAACAGCTCATGCCGCCGTTCGAAGAAGTTGCGGATCGCATCATGCCAATGCTGTACCCGGAAGCAGACGCCGACGACAGCTTAAAGGACTTCGTCAAGGTGCCGTGGGTTGGCGGGTTGACGGTCATGTTTGTGCTTGATGAAGATTCGACCTATCGATTTGTTCACCGAAAGATGCTGGACATGTGGGAAGTCAGCGTCGATGAACTCCAGGAGCTCGCCATGACCAACCTGGAAACTTTCGCCAGCGAGAATCCGCTCGAAGTCACCTTAATCGGCAACAACGAAAACGCCAGAATGCTGGTTCCGGTAGAGCCCAACGCCTACAACAGCGTCCGACTGCTCGGCGGCGATCTGCATCACCGTTTGCGACAGTTACTCGGCGCAGAATTGGTTGTCGGTATTCCCAATCGAGACTTCTTTGTCGCCGTGTCACTTAAGCATCCGCAATTGATCGGACAGGTGCGGCAATGCGTGATTGAAGATTATCAATCGATGCACCATCCGCTCACGAGTCGATTGCTGGTGATTTCTGCCGACGGTGTCAGTGAGTATTGCGAACAGTAGCCGCATGAAACCTTCAGCCCATGTGGCATTCTGCGGCGGAGGCTCCGGCGGCCACCTGTTCCCGGCGATTGCCATTGCCGAACAGCTACTCCAACAGCAACCATCAACAACGTTCCTGTTTCTAACCAGCGGTCGTGATGTCGATCAGCGTGTGCTGGCGACCGCTGACTTGCCGAAAGACGTGTACGACAGAGTCTCGCTGCCAATCACCACTTCCGTGGGCCGCATCCGATACACCATCGATGTCTCCCGAGCGTTCGCGCGATGTCTCG
>CAYZYB010000886.1:0-2932 GCA_964481505.1 uncultured Planctomycetaceae bacterium
CACCCAAATCTACAATTTCCTCCTCGTCGGCAGCCGCAGATGTTTAAAAAAAACAACTCCAATCTCGGGCATCCGCCTGATCGTTTGAAACGCCTACCAGAGACTGACTTAAACTTGAAAACTAGTTACTGAAAACTCAAACCCAAGGTTTGAAAATGAGCGAAGCAAAAACAGGTGCAGTGAGTCAGGTGATTGGCTCGACGTTTGATGCGGAATTCCCGGAAGAGTCTCTTCCGGAGATTTATAACGCATTGGAGGTTAACGAAACCGTCAACGGTATCGAGATCAGTGTTACCGGAGAAGTTCAGCAACACCTTGGTGGCGGAAAAATTCGCTGCGTCGCACTGGGAAGCACAGAAGGTATGGTTCGCGGCATGACCGTGACCGATACTGGTGCACCCCTGTCGGTTCCTGTCGGCAAAGGGACACTTGGTCGTGTCTTTAACGTGACTGGCACCGCGATTGATGGTCGTGGAGATGTTGAGCATGAAGATCGCTGGGCGATCCATCGTCATCCGCCAAAACTGGAAGATCTGTCGGCGAAAACCGAGCTGTTCGAAACAGGGATCAAGGTTGTCGACCTGCTGACTCCGTTTGTCCGTGGTGGTAAAGCCGGACTGTTCGGTGGTGCCGGTTTGGGCAAGACCGTGATTTTGACCGAGATGATCGCTCGTATTGCGAGTGCTCACGGTGGTTACTCTGTATTCGCAGGAGTGGGCGAGCGAACTCGTGAAGGCAACGACCTTTGGCTGGAAATGCAGGAAGCCAAAATTGGCGACACCGGTCGTTCTGTGATAGAACAAACCTGCATGGTGTTCGGTCAGATGAACGAACCACCGGGTGCTCGTTTGCGAGTTGCTCTGTCAGCTTTAACAATGGCCGAATGGTTCCGTGATACAACGGGGACGGATACTCTGTTGTTCGTCGACAACATTTTCCGCTTCTCGCAGGCTGGTTCTGAAGTATCGGCTCTGCTGGGACGAATGCCTTCTGCGGTCGGTTACCAACCAACGCTTGGTACTGAGCTGGGTGAACTTCAGGAACGAATTACATCGACGAACAAGGGAGCGATCACGTCCGTGCAGGCGGTTTATGTTCCTGCGGATGACCCGACCGACCCTGCTCCGGCGACCGCGTTCTCTCACCTTGACGCGTTCATTTATCTGGAACGAAAGATTTCGGAAAAAGGAATTTACCCGGCGATCGACCCATTGGGTTCTTCGAGTCGAATTCTGGACCCGCAGTATGTGGGCGACCGACATTACAACATCGCTCGACGTGTTCAGCAGACACTACAGCGTTATCGTGAACTTCAGGATATCATCGCGATTCTTGGCGTGGATGAGTTGAGCGAAGACGACAAGCTGGTTGTTCATCGAGCTCGTCGTATCGAACGCTTCCTGTCGCAGCCGTTCCTGGTGGCGGAAGTCTTCACCGGCAAGCCTGGTAAGATCACGTCGTTGGACGATACCATTCGCAGCTTCGAAGAACTTTGTGATGGCAAGTGGGATCATCTGCCGGAATCAGCGTTCATGTATGTGGGTGCGATTGAAGAAGCAGAAGAGCAGTACAAAGAGATGCAGGCGGCCGCCAAATAAATGGTGGGCGACGTGAGACTTCGCGTCGTGTTTGGGAAAGCGACCAACGGTACGGACGTGCCGTAACTGCCTGAAGTATTTCTTCTGGCGAGAATGAGATTGTTGAGAAATTGGACACCATCGTGGCTGACCTTCGTTTAGTTTTAGTAACACCAGAAAAGACTCTGTTCGATCGCCCGGTGGCATCGATTCGAGTTCCCATGTTCGACGGTAGCGCCGGAATCTATCCTGGCCGCGCACCGTTGGTCGGGCGTTTGGGAATTGGTGAACTGAAGTTGAATGATATGGACGGCAGCAGTGAGTCTTATTTCGTTGAAGGCGGCTTCATTCAGATCAAGGGCGAACAGGTTAGTGTGCTGACGAATTCCGCGATGCCGGTTTCGGAAATCAGTCGTGCAGCTGCTGCCGAAGAGCTTGAAAAGGCGAAAACGGAAAAAGCGACCTCAGATGAAGAGATGGTTTCTCTGGCGAAGAAGCTGGAGCGAGCTCGGAAGCTTGTCAGCATGGCAACCGTTGACTAGAGATAAGATTGCAACAACAATCGAATCACAAAAGCTCGGCATTTTTTGATGCCGGGCTTTTATTACAAAGCGAGACGAACTGATGAAAAAATTCGATGCCCGAGTCGACGACCTTGTGATGGAAACCCGCACCTTGTGGGATGATTCGGTCGGTGATCTGTCTGCGGAAGACCGCAGCTGGGTTGCCTGCGAAATTCACAAGCAGGCAGCTTCAGCCAGCAATATTCTCTACGAACGCAGCCACACCGGTTTCACTCGTACGATCACGGTCACGCTGGAAGACATTCAGCGTTTGTATCTGTCTAAAGAGACTGGTTAGTTATCCGAAGTTGCACGCCGCAGCCCGTGTTGTGATGTTGACATCGAAGTTCGATGGCAGTGTGAGCTGCTCGTGATGAGAGCGGCAGTGATCCTGCCGGTCTTGTTCGCTTAGAAGAAGTCGTCGGTGCCAGTATCAGAGTGTTCCGGGTTGCGGATCGCCTTGCTTGTGTCATTGATGAGGTTCGCATACATCAGGAACACGGCCAGCATTGCTACGGCGAGCACGAGTCCTCCTATTATCGTGGCCATTCCGGCTTGTGCAGAGAATGTTGTGATTCCTGCGACCATTCCGGCTGCGGCAAATATGACCAAGAAAAGCAGCAGCCGGTTTGCTCGACGAACCAGATCGTCTCGGTGGATGAAACGACCGAGGCGAGTAAGGAACAATAGGAACAGGATGAGCGAAGCGCCGCTTACCAGCGTACCGATGAGGCTTCCGGGGAAGAACCCGGGGAAGAATCCGAAGCCGGTCCCTGCGAGTCTGCTCAGTAA
>CAYZYB010000887.1:0-2931 GCA_964481505.1 uncultured Planctomycetaceae bacterium
GTCCGTCATTGCAGAAGCCCGCGCGGACTTGTGCGAAACGATTGCCGTAACGAGCTCGCAGTACATAAGCCGGAATCAACCCGGCGAACTGACACTGTTGTTGACGTCTGTTGTTGACCGCACAGAAAGTGTATTGTCGGCCGGGATCCGGACAGACAATGGACAACTCATGAAGGAGATTGGTGAGCACGCAGCGCACTGGAAGCATGATGGCGACGTTAGCTCTGAGGACGAAGTCCTGGTGCCGATTTTTAACGGCTCCAGTCGCTGGGGAAATGTCGAACTCCGATTCGCATCAGACACCGCTCCAGGTTTGGCGGGGTATCTGCAACATCCATGGTTTCGCCTTTCCGTATTTCTGTCGACCGTCAGCTTTGCTCTGTACTACCTGTTTCTACGTAAAATGCTGCAACATCTGGATCCCTCGAATGCCGTGCCGAAACGCGTGCGAGCAGCTCTGGATTCTCTTGCAGAAGGATTAATCGTGGTCGACCGCGAAGGTCGAATTGTGCTTGCGAATCACGCCTTCAGCGAATGGGTGGATCGCCCTGCCGAAAAGTTAGCCGGAATCCAGGCGAGTGACTTTGCGTGGATGGACGCCGACTCCGTCAACACCTCCACACCTGTTTCCAGTTATCCCTGGGCAGATGCGATCAGGCTTGAGGCTCCTCAGGCGGGCATCATGTTGAATCTCTCGCAACCCGATCGCCCGACGCGAAACCTGATGGCGAATGCATCACCAGTGCTGGGACACGACGGGAAATACGGTGGAGTTCTCGTCAGTTTTGATGATGTAACAGAACTGGAAGACACCCTGAAAGATCTCGAGACGGCGCGCGGAGTCGCCGAAGGTGCGCAGCAATTGGCAGAAGAAGCGAACCAGGCGAAAAGTGAATTTCTGGCTCGAATGAGTCACGAAATTCGAACCCCCATGAACGCGATCCTGGGATACACCGAAGTTCTCCGAAGTGGCTTCGATGAAAACCTGGAAGACCGTCTCGATTATCTGGACACAATTCACGGCAGCGGCGAACACCTGCTTGCTTTGATCAACGACATTCTGGACCTGTCGAAGATCGAATCCGGGCGGCTTACACTCGACGTACAGCAACATAGCCTGCGTGACTTAGTGAATCAGGTCACCTCTGTGATGATGATTCAGGCCGAAGAAAAAGGAATCAGTCTCCAATTCGAAGCCGCGACTCCGATCCCGTCGAAAATCAGAACGGATGCCGTTCGTTTTCGCCAGGCGTTATTCAATCTGGTCGGGAACGCTGTGAAGTTTACGAGCCATGGCGAAGTCCGGATCGTCTTAAGTATGAACGGGAACTTGTTAAAGCTGGATGTCATCGACACCGGTATCGGTATTCCCGCCAATGCGTTGAATAAAGTCTTCGAACGATTTACGCAGGCCGATGCATCAACGACGAGTCGTTTCGGCGGCACTGGTCTCGGACTTTCAATCTGTCGTCAACTGGCTCAAATGATGGGGGGCAACGTGACTGTCAGAAGTACGTTCGGGAAAGGTAGTACGTTCTCTCTGACTATCAATCCTGGTTCATTGGATGGAGTGCGGCTGACACAACTTCTGGAACAGGAAGCAGCGACCGATCGCTTTGACGACAACAGTCAGCTCAAGCTGCCCCAGTGTCGTGTTCTGGTTGTGGATGATGAGAAGGCCAACCGAAACCTGGCAGGCGTCTACGTTACTCGAGCCGGCGCCACGTTTGCGACCGCGGAGAATGGGCTGGAGGCCATCGATTTGGCCACAACAGAACATTTCGATGTGATCCTGATGGACTTCCACATGCCCGTCATGAATGGTCTCGATGCAACGAAGCAGTTGCGTAAGCAGGGCTGCGAGACTCCGGTTATTGCTCTTACCGCCAATGTTATGGAAGATGACGAAGAAACAGCCACAGCCGCCGGCTGTAATGGATTCTTAAGAAAACCGATTCGAATGGCACAGATGATCAACGGTATCAATAAGGTACTGGGGACAATCGGTACGGATTTGGAGAAAGACGAGAACGACACATCGATCTCCGACGCACCAAAGACGCAAACAGGCAGGCAGCCGCAACAGGAATCCGTCCTTCAGAACGTAGCCGAGAAATTTGGAACGTCAGTCGAAACAAAGATTATCGCTCCCACAATATCTAAACTTCCAATGGCCGAGCCCATGACTTCTGTCGAATCTTCACTGCCAACGGATGATCCCGAGATCTACGAAATCGTTGTCGACTTCATCCCGCGAATGCAACGACGCATCGAACTGATGCGACAGAGCTTTCAGCACGGTGACTTCGGACAACTCAGGGAACACGCCCATTGGCTGGCAGGATCCGGTGAAACAATGGGTTTCGAGGTGTTCACCGAACCCTCGATTCAACTTGAAGAAGCTGCGATTCAAAACAAACGTGAGGAATGCGACAGGATGTTGCAGGCAATTGAATCGTCGGCTCAGTGCATTGTGCTACCGACTGTTCCGCCAGCAACAACCTCGGTGTAGGTCAGCTTTGCATTACAGAATACCAAACAACCAAAACGAATTTCTGATACTTAGTCAGACGCAGGTCACCTATCATGATTGCTCCAATTAACGAAACTCAAACCCCGAACGTTCCGAATGGACGTTTGGGTAGCTCGCCGTTTCGGTTTTCACGACCGTCGAACGATGCGGTTCAGTCTGCTGAAATATTAATCGTCGACGATGAACCGGCTGTTGGCTTTCTGGTGCGCAGGTATCTCAAAGACGCTGGGTTCTCGAAGTTCGAGATACTCAACGACAGCTCCAGGGCGGTTGACCGAATTCTGGAGACGACTCCGGACCTTGTGCTGCTTGACGTTCAGGTGGTTCCAGAAAATGGATTAAAGATTCTTGAGGCAATTCGCAAGGACGAACGTGGACAACATGTAGCTGTCGTTGCC
>CAYZYB010000888.1:0-2929 GCA_964481505.1 uncultured Planctomycetaceae bacterium
GTCTTTTACATAGCTCTCCATAAACACCGAACAGTCCTTTGTCTGATGCCAGGGACAATGGAACGACCAGTTTTTCGAAAGCTGCTTCTCGTCGGCCTTCTCGGAGTTCTTCCTGACTTGCGTAACTGAAGATCAGCCCTGCCAGAATTGAAATGAACGTCCCAATCACCGCGACTTGAGTATGCAATGGCGCATACGTGCTCACCAATGCGAAAGTCAGCGTTCCGACAAGCGAAGTGCCAATGAACTGGAAGCTGTAGAATTCAACTGGCCTGCGTCGCCTATTACCGGATCTCATGCCGGCACAATACGACAAAATGCGTGGGGAGCGCAAGACGTATTCGATTTACGTTGCCAAGTCCCTCTTTTGACGACTGTTCCATTGCCACACGATCCGGTCGAAGAATCTCGCGTGGGCGTTTCCCTTCAGGCCGGGCTGCTCCGGGCTTCGCTAGACGCTCGGTCCTGCGGACGCTTTGCCCCTGCACATCCCTAACGCAAACTGGAAATCGAATGGAGAGGTCCCGCCTTGGAGTCTCTAATCCTATCACGGCATCAAGGTCCTCGTTCGCTTTCAGCGAGCCGCTGCTGCTCGGCTGGTTGATTAGTTAAAAAGGCCGAGGCTCCACCTTGACTTGCCGTGTCTGCCGAAATGGCCATCGGCGGGCAACTGAATAACTTCTGCCGCAGAACGCCGATCTGCGAACAGAAAAACGAAGGAGGCAATATGCCATTAACAGTAAAAGAAAAGGAACATTGGAAGAGTCGAATCGAAAAGAAAATCGACAAAGCGATTGAGCGAGTCTATCGAGACGAAGGGAAGGACTTTCGGAATTCGATACGGCAAAAAGCCGAAGCAATCGTCCTGAAGCGACTGAGACTTGACGACTACATGAAGCAGTATGAGAAGCTGGAGGCTCAGATGAAGTCACTCCGTGAACAGCAGAAAAAGCTGAGTGACAAAGCGGCAAAACCGTTTGAGGCTGGAAGGGACGAAAATCGCTACTATTCGGACAGCGGACACTCGTTGATCAAGAGCGTGGTCAACAGAGAAGTCGCTGCGGCCGAAAAAGTTGTGCTACGGGAATCAGAAATG
This sequence comes from uncultured Planctomycetaceae bacterium, assembly GCA_964481505.1. Taxonomy (GTDB): domain Bacteria; phylum Planctomycetota; class Planctomycetia; order Planctomycetales; family Planctomycetaceae; genus Fuerstiella. Next base: position 1,097 of record CAYZYB010000888.1, read on the forward strand.
GGACGAAAAATCCTAAGGCTTGAGCGGGAACGTGAAGAACTCACCGACACAATCTGGCTGGCGACATCACCGGTCCAAATCAGGAGTCTGTGGAACGACTTCACTGCACTGGTAACGGAAGAACCAACCGAACTCCAGAAGCAGGCGATGACCTACGATCCCGCTAAAAGCGAATAAACCCAAACGACATTCGTCACGTGGCCAGCCAACGACTGGCCACTTCTTCTATCTCCCCCACGAACCCCAGATGCTCCGCATCACGAATGCTGAGTAGAGCCCAAATCCCCACAGAATCAATATCGGCTTCTGCATCGCCAAAATAGCGGCGACCAGATAAAGAAATACGAACGCGGCTACACTCATGCGACCTCCCTGATGTTGGTTGATTCTTGCTCAAATGGTTGAATGATCCTTCGACGCAGCGAAAGTCTGGACACTGGAATCTTCTCAAAGCCCGCTTGCTTTCGAGCGTGGTTGACGGCTCGGTGGATGTTCAGAATCTGCCGACGAATCGGTGCATATCTCGCAAACGGGATTCGCCGGAAGTCTTCAACCAGCGTTTCCGATTTGCGATGCCTGGCTCGCATCACGAAGTATGTTTTCAGTTGCTGGTAAGTCGTTGGGTCGATGCGAACACAAGAATGCCACTTCGGTGGTCCGCCACCGCTCGGCGTGATTCCGCCGCGTCGGTAGCTAATTGAGTAGCCTTCAAATCGAATCGGGTTGCGACGGCAATCTCGAATCCGTTCCTGTTGTTTGAAAGGGTGATGGCCTTCGGTTGACAAGAGAAGAAACCAGTTTTGGAAACGAATGTATTGCATGTTGGCGAGTCCCTTTGCCTTGCGAGTTGCTCGCTGCCGCTCGGTCAGGTCGATGCCGTACTTGGCCACGAGCTTGCGATCGGTGGCGACCGGGTCTTTTCCCTGCGGGATTCGACCGGTGACGTACCACCAATAACCGTGTCGCAGGTAAGAAACTGCAACCTGTTGTACAAGTCCTTCCGGACTACTGGCAACGCAACGATATCTCATAGTGTTCGACTGAATCACAACTCGCTTCAACAGACAAGAAGTTTCTTCACCCAATCGCATGAGCCAACAGGAATGTGGGATTGATTATGGCCAATCCCACGAAGCCATTCGCAAATCCTTGACAGCACGAGCTGACTGTAAGCAGTCAGGGATGTGCGGGTTGCACTGCTTTCGTCAGTGAACCCGCACAATTCATAGTGCCCACGCTAAAACAACCTCAGCACGAACACTCAAAGTACCAAGACGCACCCCGAGTGTTCGTCGTCTGTCTGCCGCCAAAAGTGGTCACTCTCCCGAGTCACCACCGTCGGCCACATGCTGCCTGCCAAGGACGAAACAGCCGCACCAATCGCTTGGTGCGACTATTTGCAAATCTCCAAACGGGATGGACAACCGAAGTTGTCGCAAAACCCCTCAGTCCTTTCGTCACTGCTCAGTTCGGGACATCACTCCCAAACACAGACGGGATGTGACTGCCTTGCCACACACGAAACGATCACCTTGGACGGGTGCGATTCGTGACCAGCCCTTCGACTGATTCACCGCACGTGCTTCCGCACGTTTTCTACTCAGACTACTCTCCCTCACTACGGCACACACGATGCTGACAAACCTTGCCAGCCCGATGTCCAGTGACCAAACTGAACCGCCGAAGAGCCAAATCTTCGGACGCCGCAGTGATTCCTGCGTTAGTATCGACCTTCGACTTCGAGTTCACGTTGCTAGGACGTGTTACCGTCCGGTCCATTCAGGTGTTAGCCGCCTTCCGGCAGACCACACTTTCTCGGTGAATTGCCAATGG
>CAYZYB010000889.1:0-2923 GCA_964481505.1 uncultured Planctomycetaceae bacterium
GACATGACCTGAGCCCTCTCGGTGGATTGAGGAATGTTGTGCTCAGGCTCCTAAAACAAATGCCGTGCCAAAGGTGCGTCTGCCACTCCCAGAGAGACGTAACATGTTTGCAGTTAATGCGTTACGGTTTCAGCGAAAGGGCTCGTGGCGGCCCGGTTTGGCATTGTGCAGTCCTACCACTGCAGACTGCTTGCAGTTTGGTAGCTGCGGTTCACTCTACGTTTGCGGGGCGCCGTCTCCTCGCCAAATTGCCGGCGATTTGGCTTGTACGGTTTACTGCTTCAGAAATCATGGGCCGCGACGTTGTGTGCTTTACGTGGCTGCCACGGCGAGCTTAGTTGGCAACCAGCACAGGCGGGCGACGACCTATCACGGGCGATGAGTACTTTCTGTTCGCAGCCAGTAAAGTAACTCGTGAATCACTTTCAGCATTGTTGGAATGCGATGTTCCGGAGAACGGTGGGTGCAGTTAATGCACAACGATTCGAGTGCTCTGGGGATGTCGCGGTCCGGAGCGACGGCGCTGGGAGTCGGTGACCGTGAACTGACTTTGTTGCGCAGCATTTCGTCCAGCGTGTCGCCCCACGCCATTTTTTGCTGCGTGAGGATTTCGAATAAGACGGCTCCCAGGCTGTAGATGTCGGTGCGGTGGTCGATCTCGCCACCAGCGATTTGTTCCGGCGACATATACTGCGGTGTCCCTGCGTGAGATTCCTGCGAATGAGCGGAACGAGGATCTTCTTCGATGTCGGACAGTGCTGCGTCGCCGTCGGCATTCTTTGGGCGAAGATGAGCGAGCCCCCAGTCGAGCAGCAGGACTTCGCCGAATGCTCCGGCGACGATGTTTGCCGGTTTGATATCACAGTGAACAACACCGTGGACATGAGCGTAGTTCAGGACCTGCCCAACCTGAATCACCACATCAATCAACCGCTCAAGATCCCAGTCCACACAGATTTCGGCGTCACCTTTTTCCAGACCGTCCAGAACTTCCCTGAGTGTAATGCCAGCTACAAGTTTCATCGTGAAGTAGTGGCGCCCGTGCGCATCATATCCGACTTCGTAAACCGGAGCGGTGTTCGGGTGCTGCAGCATCGCGGTCACTCGGGCTTCACGCAGAAACAGTCGGCGTTCTTCAGGGTCGTTCGCGAATTCTTTTCGAAGCGTCTTATGGCAAACGACTCGCCCCAAATGCAGATCTCGGCAGGACTGGATGACGCACTTTCCACCAGTCGCGATCTTCTTGAAGTACAGATACCGCGTATTGTTCTTTAGCTGAGCATCCGCTGGTAGTTTGCCATCCGTGTCTTCACGAAAGATACGCGGCGCGTCGTCTGCAGAATCGGGGTAGTTGGAAGTCACGCTGTTGTTCCTGAACGGAATCGGCCTGTCGATACCAACTGCTACTGATTGGCACTCGGTCCGTGTGATACAGATTCTTTACCACGAAACAAAGTCTGTCCGCGGCGATGACCGATTCTTCGGAACGGCATCCCAACTTTGACCATGGCTGGAAAGCTCCCGGCAAAATGTGGGGCGTCAATTGAATAAGGAAAGCAGGAAGTAAGGAAAATCGCAGATGAATCTTACAACCTGCCTTGTGTCCTGCCCTGGTTCCTGAACACGTCGCCTCACGGTGTTTCGACAGGACGCTGAGAGTTGTTCTGTTCCCGGGTAAGGCAGGAAACGGAACTGCCAACCATGGAAAACTTCGAACGGACACTCTGCTTCAACGTTCAACGTGCGTGAAGTCCGTCAAATAGCTCTTCGCCGAATCGCATCCGATGAAGTCTCTAATACTCCCCAATGACTTCACCACCGTTCCTTGATCCGAGGAACTGATAGACGCTCCCTTGTGGGCTGCTGGCAATGTTCTCGGAGATAAACCTGACGGATCCATCTCCAAGCACAAACTGAACCCCACCTTCGTGGCGACTCGAAAAGCCCGCTTCGTCTGAGAGATTCAGGCCGGATGCCCAGCTGGTATCAGACACGGCATCGCTTTCGTGATACCTGGACCGTACTCCCATCCACAGCCCGCTACGACTCATCACTGACTTTTCTCCAACCATCAACGTGTTGCTTGTTCCATCCGTGATGTCACGAATGCGGCAAAAACCGTTCTCCCAGAACAGGCCATTGTGACGAGCCATTCTTCCCGCCGGAGGATCAGGTTGCCCGGGCGCTAATTCCAATGATGTCCATCGCCCAATCGGCTGTGACCCAAAATTGCCGGAATAGTTCGATCGCCCCAGCCCTCCTCGCAATGGATTGTCCGCGCCTTTTGGATCTACTGGGCATTGATAGGCAGCAATTGATGTCTTCAAAAGGGATTGCAGTTGAAGATTCGGGTCTCCGTTAGGAAACGTGACTTCAAAGGAAACCGTGTCGATTTGGTTGTAGAGCGGTGCCTGTTCGATGAATGGAAGAATACCGACTTGCCACCCATTCGAATGGTGACCTTGAGGGCGACTTCCTCGAGCAATCCAGCCCGGTGCAAACCCGTTGTAGACATCGTGGTAGTTGTGCAGTGCAAGCCCCAGTTGCTTGAGATTGTTCTTGCAGCGGTCTCGTTGAGCGGCCTGGCGAGACTGCACCAACGCTGGCAGGGTCACGGACAAGCTGACAGCGATGATTCCCATCACCACCAGGGCTTCGATCACGGTGAATCCTCGCGACGACTTTCTAATATTGGGCTTCATAGTCTTACTCTCATCTGGTTCTAAGCTGGGGCGACCAATGTCGTTATTCTGCTTCGTCGAGTGTGAGAACTTCCGGGGCACCCATGAGTCGCCACGAGTCTCCACGCCAGCGAAGAATCATCATGATCTTACTACCGGGAACGGTATAGCCGGAAATCGGTGCCGACATCAGTTTGATGTAGGCGTCACGGGTTTCACGCAGCCCGTCGTAGAATCTCCAG
>CAYZYB010000890.1:0-2921 GCA_964481505.1 uncultured Planctomycetaceae bacterium
GCGACAGATAGTTGCAATGGATGGCGAGTGACTGTGGTGCTTCGGCCAGTCTCTGCAGATAGTCGAGCGGCGCTGAAACGGACGTAAGAACACTTGTGTCCCACAGTTTCATCGCATCCAGAAAGTCCACAAACCGACCGGTCTTCGCACTCAGTAGTTCGAGTTCATCCTGCGTTTCGGCCAGGTGCATTGCCAGCGGGACCTGATGGGTCGTGGCCAGATTCACCGCAGCGTCGACAACGTTGGGATGCACGCTGTACGGAGCGTGCGGGCTTATTCCAGGCAGGACACATGGCGGTTCTGCCTCCGACAATTCTGCAAGATGCAGTTCTGCAATTTGGATCTGCTCGTCGACACGATCTGCTGTGAAGCCAATGAGTTCGCGAAAACTCACGGCTGAGCATGCCTTCGCGACGGCATCCGTCTGCAGTGATTTGTTTAGGGCTGATGTGCCGACAGAGGAGGTGGTGATTTCTCCAGCCAGCTGCACACCGCATGCCGCCGATTCGATGACACCGGCGCGGATGGCCGCGCCAGCAAAGTCGGGATCACTGGCTTTGCGGATGCGATATTGAATGACCGCGCGAATCCAGTCAGTGAAAGGTTCGGGCGGTGGAAGTGGCGACGCAATGTTCGAAAATTCAAGATGCGTGTGAGCGTTGACGAATTGCGGCAGCAAGGCAACGGGACGAATCTGCGAACGTTCATCGGCCGGGCAATCAATGATTTCTGTGACGATGCCATCGCATACAGTCAAGCGAACGTTATGTCGCGGTGACTGTCCCGGATTGATCAACCAGCTGCAGTGGAGAACGCTGTCTTTGCTGGTGTGATTCGTCATTTGCAGCGTTGTTAAGCCCTGAACCTTGCACCATGAAGAATGAAAATGCCGGCAAAAGGTGGCCTGTTATTGCACAAGCCCTTTGGTTAACTCCATGAAGGCGGTTTCCAGATTCACTTCTTCCTCACGGAACAACGTCATCGCGAAGCCAGCACCAATCAGCTCACCGGGAATAGCGCTGTAGTCTTCGACGTCTGCCTTCAGTGTTAACTCAATCATTTGATCAGACGTAACGTTGAGTTGCTCCGTTGAGTCTGTGTGTTCCAGCAGTTTGGCGGCTTCGTCCGTCCGATCTTTAACACGAATGTGCAGCACAATTCGCTGACGCGCCTTCTTCATCACTTCCGCGACATTGCCATCAACGATCAGGTTGCCCTTTTCGATCATACCGACTCGCGTACACACGTCAGCCAGTTCCGGAAGAATGTGGCTGGATACGATGACGGTTTTCTTGAGTTCTCCAAGTCGCTTTAGCAGGTTGCGAATTTCGATTCGAGCGCGTGGGTCCAGTCCACTGGCGGGTTCGTCCAGCAGCAGAACCTGAGGTTCGTGCAGCAGGGTACGAGCGAGCCCGATTCGTTGAGTTTGTCCGCGGGACAATTCATTAACCATGGCGTCTCGTTTGAACGACATGTCGACCAGTTCCAGCTTCTCTTCACAGATTTTACGTCGCGCGGAAGAATCGATGCGGTAGGCGGCGCAGAAGAACTCAAGGTACTCCAGAACCGTCATATCATCGTAGACGCCGAAGAAGTCCGGCATGAAACCGACCAGACGACGAATCTCTTCCTGATCGGTGTAGATTGACTTGCCGCAAACGTACGCTTCTCCGTGGTCCGGATTCAACAGCGTCGCGATCATGCGCATGGTCGTGGTTTTTCCGGAACCGTTCGGTCCGATAAATCCAAAGACGTCGCCTTCTTCCAGCTTCAGGTTAATGTCGTTAACGGCAACAAGGTTCCCGTAACGCTTAGTTAGATTTCGTGTTTCAATCACTGGACGAGAGCTCCACTGGTATTGTGTTACAGCGATAGGTTGGTTTGGTAAATCGCTGGTTTTGACCTGCTGGATCAGTTCTTTGCGTCTTCTTTCTTCGGAGCAAGTCGTTCTGATGGCCGCCGATCAATCGGCAGCAGTAGCCGAACAATCGTCTTTGAACGCGTGGCAGGCAGTTCCTGTCCGCCGAGCATCAGTTTTGTGACTGGCTCCTCAGCAACTCCAATGAGTACCGCATGATTCATGCGAATGGTGTCGCTGAGTTCGACCTGCCCGAGAAGTGCATTGGAAAGGCCAACGTATTTTGCAGCCCCGCTCGCTTCGTAAAAAGTGGACATCGTGACGATGTAAGTTGAGTCGGTAGATTCTGCGTCATAGGGCGTGATGACCTGAGTCATGCCACGATTTCCGGCAGACTTTCCCGCTTCTTTGATTAAACGCGAAGCATTCAGGTACGCTTTGATGTCTGAGGCATACATTTCGTCGGCCTGCGAATCGAGGGCAACACCTGGCTCCAATGAAATTTCTTCTGCGTGTCGATACACTCGATTTCCATGCAAAATAATCCATTCGGAAATCGTAAACGGAAGAGTGTGGGTGAAGGATCCGTTGAGCAGGCCGTAGCCCGATACCGAAAGATCTGAAGAAACCAATTTTGAATTGTTCGTGAGACTCCAGTCTGCCAGTAATTCACGCGATCCCTTCGTCAGCATCGGAACTCCTGACAACTTATCCGTGGTTGTCGTGTCGTGTATGTAAGACTGGCGTCCAAGTCCGATGCCGCCAACGCGATACATACCGCCGTAAATATCTTCCGGACGACCGGACCAGGTGAGGTCCAGATTCAGACTCTGCGATTCTTTCCATTCACCAGGTACTTCTGCTTTTGCTGTTACGTCGCTACGCATGGTTTCTGCTGAAGAAACGCTCATCCAAGACTGCGTGTGGACATAGGATGCGTCATCGACCGGAACGACGTCCATAATGTGAAGCTGGTTTAAGCGAGTCGACTCGCCTGATCCTGCTGCGGAATATAAACCGAAGGCTCCCGCAGCAATCAGTAACGGAAAAGTCAACCATGTGA
>CAYZYB010000891.1:0-2919 GCA_964481505.1 uncultured Planctomycetaceae bacterium
TCCATAACTACTGCACAAGCTCCGACTGGCTTCCATTTTTGCACCAGTTTCCCGAGCAGACGTTCGGTCTGAATCTGCGTCAGAATATCCAGAGTCGAAATTACGGTTCGCCCGTGCTCTGGAGTCTTCGATCGATCGCGTTCGACTTCCACGACAACTCCTCTTGCGTCACGAGTCATCATGCGGGTGCCGTCCACACCGCGAATCAGCGAGTCCATGCTTTGTTCGAGGCCTCCATGGCCGATGTTATCGATGTCTCGCATTCCCAGAACGTGTGCGGCAATGTCTCCCTGCGGATATTGGCGAAGATATTCGCGGCGAAATCCCCAGGCCTGTGGCGGCAGTTTCAATTGCCGAACCTGCTGCGTCTGTTCTTCGGTGAGTCGTCGCTGAACCCACACGAATTGCTTGTCCGCGTACTTCTGAAGTTTCTGGTGGAGTTCATCCGCATTAACGTCGAGCGCCCGTGTTAGTTGCCACACGAAGTCCGTTGGGTCTTCAATTTCGCGCGGCACAACGTACAGGCTTTCGCGTGTGATCGTCATTGCAAGGACGTGACCGTTGCGGTCCAGAATTTCTCCGGGCCGCGCGGGAATGCTCTCACTAAAAGAACTCTGTCGAGCAACCCGTGTGTTGAGCGATTCACGCTGTGTTCCCTGCAGGTGAATCAGGCGACCGATCAGGATGCACCAACCGACCAGCATGCAAACTGTGATCAGTTTGGAACGCCACAGGAACGGTGCAGTTGCGGGCACGTTCTTGTTGGTGGCGGCATCGGTCATTGGAATCGTTGATTGAAAGTTAAGCGAATGCAGGGCGTGTCTGTGGTCGCGATTGACTTGCCTTGCCTGTTAGTGGTCTTGGGCGGGTACCGGGTGTTCCCAACGAAGCAAAGGCAGCGATGGCACGCGCGGCTTTGTGGACTCAGGTGGCAGTTGCTCACTGACGGGAATTCGTTCTTTCTGGTTCACGGAATCCGCTTCCAGCTTTGCCAGATGGTTCGGCGCCGTGAGCTTCTGAACCTGCAGTCGCAGACGAGCGTGCATTTCCAGTAGCAGGTCCAGTTGAAAATATTGACGACTAACAGCGCGTTTCATTTCGAGAGTTTGTTTCTCAAGGCCAATACCGACCATCGAAACAAGCACCACGAGAATCAGGCTGGCAACAAAACGAAAGAACACAGTACGGCACCATGCAGCAGGAAATCGGCTGGCGCAAAGAAAAACCCCGCAAAACGAAGCCTGCGGGGCCGAACGCTACATGTGTTATCGGCGTTTGCCGGGTTAGGGAGCCATACGAACGTTGGTCGCATCTTCAGGGAGAGCGATCACCGTGCCTGGTTTCAGTTTATTCGGATCTTTCAGAATACGCTGATTCATTCGATAAATCTGAATCCAGCGAGACGCACGGCCAAGGTGCTTCTGCGATATCGCCGACAAAGTCTCTCGCTCACCAATTCTGTACGCAGGGCTGCCGTTCGGCTGAATGAAATACCCGCGTTGTTTGGGGGCTGTTCTTTGTTGGTCTTTGAAGAACTCCGGGTACTTCTGTTCAAGGAGTTTTGGGTCGGGGATTAGAACCTTCATCCCTGGCTTAAGCTTTCGTGGGTCGGGAATACGATCCCGATTGAACAAGGCCAGCGACGAAAAATATCGAGCTGTCCCGTATGCTCTTCGTGAAATATTCCAGTAGTTGTCATTCGGTTTAACTTCACAGATCTCGCATTCCTCTGAGACCGCCGCAACCTGCCTGACGCCTCGATCTCCTGGCAATGCAAACTGAGCGATCCCCTCATTCTGCGGAACAGATCCATTTGAAGGCGGTGGGATCGTGAAGGTGGAGACAGACGGGCTTTTCGGCTGCGACCATGGCGATGGCACAACATTTGGCCGTGTTGGCAGCGGCGTCTTGGGGAATCCTTCAAATGCGTCTCGTGGTGTGGGCGCTGTTTCTGTTTCTGGTGACGAATCAGGGAGTTCGGGACTGGCAAAAAATTCCACATCGGGGGCTGGATTGGTCATAGCGATGAACGAATCGCGACGCGGTTCGTCAGTTCGAGCCGAAACCGTTTCCGGCTGGGGCGCTGGCGCTGGTGTTACGTCGACGATCGGGAAATCCGGCAACGGAGCGGGCTTGCGTACTGGAGTCGAATCATCGAAAGACGGCGCCAGCTTTGGTTCTGGTGAAAACGTCTCGAATGGCGATGGCGATTGGGCGGGCGTTGTCGTCTGACTGTTCGCGACTGCGTTTTCGGTTTTGGAGCTATCTACTTTCGAATCGAATGCGGCAAATCCTGGCGATTCCTTAGTGGGAGTGAACACGTCCGGCGACGAATGCGCGTTCCGTGGTGGCATCATGTCCGCGATCTTTGGCTTTTCATCAAAAATATCGTCTGCAATCGGCTCGGCCACAGCGGGATTGTCGACCTGGGGGGCTGTCGTGAATGCCGAAGCAGGTGGAAGATCTTTGAAGGCGGTTGAATCTGCGAAATCTGCGATCGGTTCCGGCAATGGACCTGCAGGGTCGGTGAGCTCCTGGCCTCTTGGCTTAGTCTCAGATCCGAATGCAGCCAAAGCTGGCTCATCAAACGCTGGTTCCTCGATTTGTGCAGCAGGTTCGGTCGGTGCGGCAAATGGTAATGTGCGAGCCTCCGGCTTCTCCGTCGAAGAAAATGATGTCGGTGCTGCTTGCGGGCCGCTGTTGTCGGCAAATGCTTCGAACTGCTCCATCGGTTCAGCCGGAAACGGGCTGGCCGCAAAATCACTTGCAGCAGGCGATAACTCTTCTTTAGAGAATGCCTCGAAGCCGGAAACTGCTTTATCCGAAACGGGCGGCGTGGCGGCTACGGTTTCTGAAGCTGCCAGAATGTCTGCAGCCGCCGATGAAACTGTTTTTTCAAATGGCTCTGATGGTTCCTGC
>CAYZYB010000892.1:0-2915 GCA_964481505.1 uncultured Planctomycetaceae bacterium
CAGACATACCAACACCATATCAACGACGTCCTGCTTTCCTTTGAGTGCCGCGTTGAGTCGGGCGCGAATGTCGGCCGCCGCTTGTAGCGCGGTCGATATTGGATTCGATTGTACTGTAGTAGTCATGCCCTTTTCTTCTGTTGTCGTTGCGACTGAATCCCCTGGCTAAACAGTTTGTGCAACGTTGGCCCGTTGATGATGAGTGAGACTTCGGAACCGTTTGTATGTCAAAAACTCTGCCAGCTGATCTAACTCATCCGTGTCCGACAGCTGCAATCCTCCGCTACCAAACATTGCCTGGTCTGCGATGTCCGCCACGCGGGAAAGTTGAGTGCTAACGCCTGAAAAATCGCTTCTGCGCGCCCAGCGTTTTAGTGTGGTGCCGGAATCTCGACGCAGCTGTGCCAGTTCAAGGCGGCGTTCAACCAAAGACCCGAGTTGCAACGCTCGCATTTCGGGGGAAAGTCCGGATGCCATTTTCCATCGCAGCGTCAGAATGAAATCGACGACAAACCGGCGATTCAAAACGAGCAATATCAACGTTGTCAGCGTAAGCAGCACCGCAACAGCATTTCGAATGGCCAGCCTGCCGAGTTGCAGAATTGAATTCCAGGCCTGCTCAAGCAATCCTGGTGGAGGCTGAGCGATCTCGTAGCCCGGAGAAGCCTCGATGGTGACCCAGGTGTTCATGCCGATATCAACTTCACACCAAAAATGAGCGTTGTCCGCGAAAACAGCTGTGTGCTGTTTGCGCGCGTCATAGTTCTTCGGATCCGCATAAAAACCACTAACGAGTCGCGTAGAATAACTGAGTGATCTCAACAAAGAGGCAGCAGAGGCCGCGAAAAGATATTCCGGACCACGACGATTCTTCAGTAGAAAGTCAGCAACCGGCGATTCGCTGTCAGCTGCGATTTTTGCATCGCGATCAAGAACACAGTGATCACGCAATCGCGACTCAACCGCCGCGATCTGCCGCCAGCCTTTAGGCAGCCCGTCCGTCCACTGTTCGGCAAGGCGACGTAGACTGTCAGTGTTCGGCCCTTCAGGAAGAACCCGTGTCACGTCCGAACTCACGGGGGAAACTGCGACCCCCGATTGATCCAGCAGACGTTCACGAATCGCATATTCGGAAACAACATTGATTGGTGTCATTGCCGGGATAGACTTGCGACATAACTTAACAATTCGATGCTGCGAGACATGATACATATCTTCGCGATCGACGTGTTCGATACTGACTCCCACAAGAGACGGAGGTGAAGGGATGACATTTCCATCCAGATTGGCAACCTTCAAACTGTGCGTCATTGAGCCTTCGTGAAGCTCGAACACTCGACCAGAAGGGGAGATTCGGAGCCAGGGACGCCCGTCAACTTCGCGAATACCATTGTGATACTGCATGGGACTGTCGGCTGCCTCTTCGCTATCCAGAGGGTACCATGTCACACCGTCAAAGTGCTCATAGATCTCCATGCGAAACCGGGCGGGCACCTGACCGGCAACGTAAAATGCCGCGGGAGAATCGAGATCTCGGATGCGGCTTCGATCAGCCTGCCGTTCACCGCGAACCAGCGAAAATTCTCGCCCGGCCTGTTTGGCTTCGGCCATCTGCTGATGAATGTGTTTCATCAGTTCCGCAGGTAAAGCGATTGCTCGCTGCTGATCTTTGATCTTTTTAGGGGGCTCGTCGAACTGGTCGTTAATCACGTCGTAAAGACTTGGCTTGTCGCTCTCCAGATAAGGAGCGTCTTCCAGTGGTGCGAAGCTCTTAATGTTCTCATTTCCCGCCACCAGTGCATCGCCGTCGTTTACACCGCCGCGGGAGAATGGATCGAAGTCGCCGTTTCCTCCGGAACTCGGCATGAATCCCTTCAATGCTGTCGTGAAGGTATTGTTCCCAAACCCGAGCGCTGGCAACAGCAGCAACAGCGGAATCGCAACACCAGCGGCAACCCACAGAATTGGTCGGCGCCGCTGTTCGTGTTCGACCAGGCGTCGGTCAACCGTCTCCCACCACGACACAATCAGCCATGTCACGCACGCCATAGAAAACAACAGCGTGAGCGGCACAAGCCCACGGGCGTTTGAAATCGTACAGCTAAAAATCGTCAAGAACACGGCAATCAATATCGCCAGCCGCTGAAACGGCATTCGAAATCCACAGACCGCCAAAGCCAGCATCAGGTTGCACTGGCTATGCATAACCAGCACTTCAAACGAATGACCGTGATCGAAAAACAAACGCTGTATAGGCTCACACAGCAGGCTGAATGCAGCCACCATCAGCAGCGGCGGCAACAACACGGACGCATCCGGAAACAATCGGATACGAGTCCGAAAATACGCCGTCCCGACAATCACCAGCAAGATCTGCATGGCAATTTCGAAGACACACCACCACGTGTGCTGATGGTCATCGTGTTCGGTCAGCGTGAAAATAATGGCCGCTGTGAGCGTCGCCAAAACACACGCAACCTGCAGTCGCAGGGTGGAAATTACCGGCGTCTCTCGTTTGTCGTTCGACGTGACGGATTCTCTTTGCGAAGAGTTTGTCGTTGATGACAGGATGCGTTTTTTCAGTATTGGCATCAAAGACTCCCGTTCCACAACCGACTCAACTCACCCAGCGGTGCCCGGGCAGACATCGTCAGCCATGCCGCCTTGCCAGCTGTATCAGGATCGTCTGCAGTGGTAATAATGAGTCGCCGACTATCATCCGCCCCAGGCCCGTGAGGCGTAGTTATCGTCAGCTGAAAGCCACGGCTGGCCCGATTCGAACGCGGCCTGGTTCCAACGGTGCCTTTAGCGTCATTATTAACTTTCGCCACTGCGAGTGCATCCATGAGACGTTTAAGACCACCAGCGTCCTGTCCACCAACGATCAGATCATCTCCAATCTGCAATTCAACACG
>CAYZYB010000893.1:0-2915 GCA_964481505.1 uncultured Planctomycetaceae bacterium
CCTCCGAACGTGGCGTCCCGACGTGGTGTGCGTCGAGCGGGGATCCACCGCAGATCAGGTGTCTGTGGTGTGGACGCAGGCGTTGGCTACGGCCATGCAGATTTCGGCAGGCACCGATCCGCGATCCGCCACTCTCGACGCTGTCGGCCTGGCACCGTGGACGACCAGCCGAATCGTCCTGCGCGAGCGTGAAAGAGCAACGTCGCCGCTATCTTTTTCAGGCGAACGGCTGCTAAAGAATCTGGGCACGCAAACGGATCTCATCGCCGCGTATTGCCGGAAACAACTTTCCACCACCGTCGTTCAGGCCAATCGCAGCCATGCCGGCACGTCCTCCGATGATTTGTCCACAGATTCGTACGCACTGCACTACCCAATTCAAACAGGCGCCGTGCCGCATCTCCTTGCCGGAATGATGCCCGCTCCAGGTACAGAATCCAGACGTCAACTCAACCATACGGCAATAGAACAGCTGGAACAGCTTCAGAAACTGGCAAAGACGTCGCAGCAGGAAAGTGCTGCGCTGGCGAATCAGGCGAAAAGCACAGACGCACCGCTGAACCTGATCGCTCAACTAAAGCAAGTGGGAGCCGGACTGCCCGATCGCCTGGCAATGCATCAATTGCTGTCGCTGGCCAGGATGTACGAGACTGTAGAAAACCTCGACGGGCAAATCGCAGTGCTAAAAGAAATCGCCGAACGTTTCCCCCAAACAGCGGAAGCAGCGGACGCGAACGAATTACTGTTCCAGTTTTATTCCTCCCAGGAACTTCGCTTTCTGAGGCAAACCGCTCAACGCGAAAGACAAGGTTCTCATCAGAACAACCCATCGAACGCGCCGGCCATCCAACAGATCGGCGGTACCATTCCTGGAATTGCCCGGGCACCTGTTGTAAAAGCCGTCAACGGACAAGCTCTGTGGAATCCTCAGGGGCGGGCATCCCAGGCCGTTCATCAACGGTGGAACACCAACGCTGACATCGCTCTGCAACAACTTCGCCGACTGTCCCCCGACCGCGTCAACACGCCGCAAATGTTGTTGCGACACGCAGCCAATTTGCGAATGCGCGAAGATGATGGCGGGAGCAGCACGGTTCTTTCGCAGACCGCGCGAAGTGGCGGCCAATATGCACTTCTCGCGCGAGCAGAAATGCAGGCGGTGTTCGGAGCTGCTTCGGCTCCGGTCCCTGTTATAAATCTGACTCCAACTCGTGCGAAGCCGTACCTCGATGGAGTCCTGACCGACGGCATCTGGGAAGACGCAAAAGAAATTGAGCTGATGACAGTTGGCCAGACGTCACTCGCAAACGACCCAGGCTGTCTCATCATGCTTGGCTGGGACGAAGATCACATCTATATCGGCGGTCGGATCGAAAGGGTACCCGATCGTGTTTACCACATGGATAAAACTCAGGCCCGAGACCACGATGCAGCTCACGGAATTCGCGACCGTATTGAATTTTCGTTCGACACCGACCGTGACTACACCACCGCCTTTCATTTTGTGATTGACGAAGCTGGCCAAACCAGCGATCGTTGCTGGAAGTCGCGGAAGTGGAATCCATCGTGGTATGTCGCTGCTGATCTGGATGAGCAGTCGTGGCAATTCGAAATTGCCATCCCTCAGAAAGAGTTGGCTGAACAAGCCATTCGCCCTGGCAACCTGTGGGCGATGCAGATTCGCCGAACCGTTCCCGGCTTGTTGCAACAAACGTTGAAAGCTCCTGAAAACGAAGACGCAAAGGCAGGCACCGTGAGACACGGGCTGCTAAGATTCATCCGTCGCCGAAAGTAGCGAATTCAACTCCCCGCAGATTTCATCGTTCTCCATAAATGCCTATCCTCATCGGCACAGACGAAGCTGGCTACGGCCCAAATCTTGGCCCGCTTGTCGTTACCGCCACCGCCTGGCAATTGCCGTTTGGCATGAAGCCGAACGAACTGCAGGATTGCCTCAGTGATGTCATCACAGCAAAATCGAAACGTGGCGAAAAACGGCTCCACGTTGCTGACTCCAAGCAGGTCTACTCCGCTGGAAAGTCCATCGCCAACCTGGAACGATCGGTGCTTTCGTTCTGCAAGCATCTCGGCGTCGCTCACCAGAACGTTGGTTCGCTGGCCACACAGCTTAGTAACGAAAATTTCCATGCCGACTATGCAACGGTGTGTCGAGACACCGTCGAAGAACGAAACCTTCCAGTAACTGCCGAAGACGCAGACTGTGCAGCACACGCTCAACAGTTGTCCAGCGTGCTGAAGAAGGCCGACATCAGGATTCTGGGGATTGAAAGTCGCATCATTTTCGCTCCCGAATTCAACGCCGGTGTCGCTGCGACGGATTCGAAAGGGAAGGTTCTTTCTGCGGCCACGCTGGAACTCGTCGAATCCGCAACACAGTACCCTGACGCCGACCGTGACGGATGGGTCGTGTGCGACAAACACGGCGGGCGCAACCGCTACGACGACATCATCTCCGCCGCCTTCGACGACGCCTTCGTCTTTCGAATCGAAGAATCCGGCCCGAGTTCTCGCTATCGAGTCCACGACCTGGAATTCTGTTTCCGCACAAAGGCAGAAGAAGTTCTTCCGGTGGCACTGGCTTCGATGGTGTGCAAATATGTTCGTGAGATTGTCATGATGCAGTTCAACGCTTTCTGGCAGCATCATCTTCCGGAACTAAAGCCCACCAAAGGGTACCCTCAGGATGCCAAACGCTTTTGGGAAGACATCCAGGCCAAAGCCGCCGAGCTAGGCATAGAGAAGTCAGAAATTTGGCGATGCCGTTAGGTCATCCAGCCTGCGTCAACCGCCCCATCGCGAATCCCAACGTGTTCCCAATTTAACACAGGAATTGCCAAGAAGACCGAAGCGTGTGCAGTGTTGGTTTTGTGACGAATTTCACCAGAATGAAATGG
>CAYZYB010000894.1:0-2913 GCA_964481505.1 uncultured Planctomycetaceae bacterium
GTGCGCGGCCGGTGGGAACCGGCCCTACGGTGTTATTGTGGACGACGTCCACCACCGCCACCACCGCCGCGTTGGCCTCCTCCACCTCCTCGTGGGCCGCCCTGCTGGCCTCCGCCACCACCACCGCCTCCGCCAGCCATGTGGCTGCGTCCGTTGACTCGACCGCCGGCAGGATTGGATTCTCGACTGATCACGTACCTTTGTCGCACGGGCTTGCACCAGTTTTCTGCTTTGCTGCAGGCCATGTAGTTGATGGTGATGTTCAGAGGTTCGTCGGTGTTCCAGCCTTCGATGTCGATCAGGAATTCGCGGGGATCGTGGTCCGTTTCTGCCAGGCCCTGAATACCTTTGCCTTTGGCGGGGGAAATTCGAACGCCGCTCGGACCTTCGATTTCGTACGTGACTGGTCCTGCCAGATTGTTCCAATGAACGTTGTGGATTGGGTCCAGGTGCAGGCCAAGATACATCTGGCCTGTGCCGTTGTTGACCAGTCGTTGATCCGCTTCAGGGCGGAGCTTCGAATACCACGGCTGGCCGAGTCCCTGGGCGTCAAACTTCAATGGTACGGCCATGCCTTTAACTTGAAGCCGCTTGAGGGCTCCTTCGCGGTTGCCGTCCGATACTTTTTCAATCTTTGGCAGATTGAGGTCTGCGATTGTTGTGACTTTGGCAGAAGGGCCAACCAGTTTTTCGAGCTGCTCGCGAAGAGTCGACCCGCGAGACCAGGGTTCTCGATGAACAACGGTGCCATCCGGAGCGAAAATGAATTCCGGGTTGGATGCCCAGACGTACATTTCCTTGAGTTCATTTTCCATGGAATCCGCGATCCACGGAACGTTGGTGCCAAGCGTTCGTTTGGCTTCTTTGATGTGCAGGAAGCGTTCCTCAATCGTCATCGGCTGAATGTAGCCTCGGTTTTCCGGGTGAGCCAACACGTGGTAGAGGAAATAGAAATCAACCTTGTCTTTGTAGTCGGCGTACACGGCTTCGACTTCAGGATAGGCCGTCAGAAATGCGGGGCATGTCAGGCAGCCACACACAACGACGGTGTGGCGGTCGCGGAACAGATTCTTCATGGGAATCCGCTGCTGTTGAGCGTTGTAAATTTCGATGTTGCCGGGAATCGGCGAACCGACTTCGATGGAATTGCGAAAACGAATGTCGCGCGGACGATCGGGCATGTCTCGGGGACTCATTCCACCATGAGCATCGTTAGAAGCACTGGCGTTTGGTCCTCGACCACCCGGTTGGCCTTCGCCACCCGGTCCACCCTGGCCTGGACGCCCCTGACCAGCACCACCTGGTCGCTGCATTCCCTGCTGTCCACCTTGACCGCCACCGCCCTGGCGTGGTCCACCCTGACCGGGGCCACTCTGGCCTGGCCCGCCTTGACCGGGAGCTGAAGGAGCTCCGCCGCCTCGGAATTCGTTTGCTGATAATTTGCCGTCGCCGTTACGGTCGAGTGACTTCAACAGACGATATGCGTTGGCAATTTCGTCTTTGGAAATGATCGAATCGGAATTGAGGTCTAAAGCGGCAACCAGCGGTGGAATCCTTTGCTGATTTCCCTGACCTGCACCACCAGCTTGATTTCCCTGACCCTGAGCCTGCCCCTGACGGCCTGGGCCTTGCCCCGGCTGTTGGCCCATTCCCTGGCCACCCTGTCGCTGCCCCTGCCCCGGACCAGGCCGACCGCCCTGTTGGCCGCCTCCATTTTGTCCAGGTCCCGGACGACCGCCTTGCTGGCGACCGGCCCCCTGTCCGTTTGGTCGCTGTTGCTGACCGCCCGGAGGTTGCGCGAAAGAAAATTCTGTGCAGACGAAGGCAGCCGCTAACAGCAGAGCCAGTCGTGATTGCTGAAATGGAATCATGAGAGTCGCCAATCGTTGCCAAAGAAAAGTGTGTCGTTGATTGTGCCGGGATTCGCTTCGCTCAGCCCAGCCTACGAATGTCGCTACTGTTGCCTGTCCAGGACGAAATCGAATTCCACATCGTAAAATGGGAAGTCCATGCCGTATTTCTTTGCGGTCTCTTCACATTCGCAGAGATTGAAATCTGCGATCAGAGAATCCTTCACTCCGAAGGTCGCGTCTTCGGCCAGGTATTTGTCGCCGGCAACGAAAACGTGAGTCACCAGTCTGCGATAACCAGGGGCAGTCACCAGGCAGTGAATGTGAGCCGGGCGTTCGGCGTGACGACTGCAAGCTCGCAGAAGTTCGCCGACCGGGCCGTCGGTCGGCACCTGATAGCCAAGCGGCTTGACGGTTTTGCACCAGTAATTTCCGTCGTCTTCTGCCAACAGAATGCCTCGCAGGTTAACGTCCGGTTGTTCGTCATCCTGGGAATCGTAGAGCCCTAAGTCGTCGGTTTGCCAAAGGTTGATTTTGGCTCCCTGAATCGGGTGGCCGTCCACATCGAGAACTCGACCACGCAACAAAACCTTCTCGCCGCGTTCCCATTCTGTTCCGGTGGCGATCAGTGTGCCGTTGGGCACTTCTTCTGCGGTCGCCAAAAACGGGCCGGTTACCGTAGATTCGGTGGCTCCCGTGGCAAAGCGATGATTGATCGCATCGACCAGCATCGAAACGCCGAGAATGTCGGACAGCAGCATGAATTCGGAACGGGATTCTGTCGTCCATTTTCCCGTGCGAGCCAAAAAGTCGATGGCCAGATCGAATTCTTCTTCGGTCGGTTCGACATCGCGAATGAAGTCGTGCAGATGCTGAATCATTCCGGTGATGACTCGCTGCACGCGCGGATTTTCTGCGGTGATTGTAGCGAGTGCGTCGGCTGTGAATTTATGTTCGATGGGATATGCGGTCATGACTTTGCTGTTCCTTTTTCGTCCGTTTCGGTTGCGTCAAGCACGGACGGTTTGGCCTTGAGAATGATGTCACGCGTACGGTCGTAGTG
>CAYZYB010000895.1:0-2912 GCA_964481505.1 uncultured Planctomycetaceae bacterium
GACCAATAAATCCGCGTTAGCGACTGGTCCGAATATTGGGGTCCAATTCACAATGCTGTTACAACGCCTGGCCTTGTGATTCCCATTCTTGTGATGTTTATTCCGTACTCACGCTTTCCAATTCTTCGATTCTCAGGCGGTGTTCGTTCGCCAGCGAATCATCTCCTAAAGCGTCGCAGACCTGAGCCAGCAGGCGTCGGCAGTCCACATTGTGAGGACGATGATGAAAGGAAATTTCCAGATCCTCCCGCGCTTCCTCCCACCGCTTCATGGCCATAAAGACCTCTGCCCGTGTTGAGAGAACGTCCGGGTGATTCGGCAGGATCGTCAAAGCCTGTTCTACAAGGCTCAAGGCACGTTCGGCATTTGGTTTCTCGTCACGCACAATTGCCAGAGCCAGATTGTTCAGCACCATTGGATTGTTTCGATCCAGTCGCACCGCGCTTTCGAGATAGCGTCGCGCTTTGCTGATCTGATTACTTTGCATTGCCTTGGCGCCAATGAGGTTATAAACATCCGGCCCTAAAGAACCATCCGTTAGCAATCGGTCCAGCACAGTGTCGGCTTCGCTGGAATAGTCACTATCGGAACAGCTGAGTGTCGCCAGCCTACGGAGGACGTTCAGAGACACGGCATTGGTTTTCCAGGCGCCTTCCAGCAACGCCAGCGCCTCACGCGCCGTTTCAAAATCATTGCTGTCCAGTCGACGGTCGTACAATGCCAAAGAGGTTTGTCCAAACAATAGATTCCATTGCTGTTTTTCTTCGTCAGTAAGTTCCTGAGCACGCTCATTCAGTGCACTCAGGGTCGCTAACGCCTCTTGAAAATTGTCCGACAGGTTCAATACATCGACATATTCTAAAACAGCTTTGGGAGAAGCCGTTGAAGAATCGGGTTTCAGTTCGCTTAACATCCGCTCTGTCAATTTCTGCGCTTCAGATTCCTGTCCGGAGGCTTTGAGCAATCGCGTCATGACGATATTCATTTGTGGTTCCTGCTTCGTCATTGGCTGCAGTACATGAATGGCTTGCTGCAATTCGCCACTGGCTGCCAGCGCCTGGACCAATAAGGTTTGGTCTTCCAGTGAGTGCATTTCTGTTGAACGCAGATCATCGATCGCCGGCTTCAAATCCTCAGGCTGAAACTGAGCTCCAAAAGAACTGAGATTCACCGCCTGCGTCAGCAGTTTTCGATTCTCTGGAGCGAGCTTAATAGCCTTAACCAGCATGGCAGCACAAAGATCGCGATTCAGTAGTGATTCTTTCAAGCGTGTGGCCGCCAATCCTCCGTAGAAACGCCCGATCTGAGCACGCAATTCCGGGGCGCCATTCGTTTCGACCAGGCCTTCATTCAGCACGCGTTCGGCGTCCGCAAATTTTTGAGCAAAGACCAGCGCTTCCGCCAGAGTAATCCTGTCAGGGATGCTGGTCGGATTTTGCATCACTCGCTGCTCATAAAATTCGATGGCGGTTGTTAACTGACGGCCATAGGTGTCATCACTGCGGCCCAACTGTTTCTGAATTCTGGCAAGTGTGAGAGCGGTTTCGGGGATCTCTCCCACAATGTCCCGCAGATAATTTTCCGCACCCTTTAATTGACCTTTTTGCAGGTACACTTCTGCCAGCATCTGTTTGGCAACCGCATTGCGTGGTTGTGACTTGAGTGCCATCAACAGTTGCCCTTCGATCTGATCAGGCGACAGAGGTACCACGGGGGCGTCCGTGAGTGCCTGCTTTGCCAGCCATAATCGAGCCGGAGCGAAGTCGTTGCGGCCAGGTGTCGTTAGAGTCTCCAGTTCTGCGATCGCTCTGTTCTGTTGTCCGGAGTCCAGCAGATGCATGGCCAGCTGAAATCGATAACGTTTATCATCGGGGCGTTTCTGCAGGAGGCTGCGGAGGCAAAGCGTCTTGTAATCATCGTCCTTGTCCACAGCAGCTTGCAGAAGTGCGGCTTCGTACTTTGCAACCAATTCGTTTTGCGAGGATGTTTCCAATGACCAGACAAGGCCTGCACTGCCCAATCCGACGACAATGAACAGAACGGACAACGGTAGCAGGCTGGTTTTTCGAGACTTGAACCAGTCGATCAGAAAGTCGCGAGTCCAACCGTAAATGTTGCGAAGCTTGAGAAAGTCAGAACGACGTGGCTTCAAGCCCTTTCGTTTCTTTCGAGAGTCATCGAATAGTCGGTTCCACATGGCAGCCCACGGATTTCGAAAAGCGGCCGAACGTCCAGTGCCGGGTTTCTCAGGCACGGGCCAGAACATTAAGCTCAGAAACGCGTCTGTACTGAACACCAAAAGTGCGGCGACCATCAACGCGGCATAGCCGATCATGTCATGCTGCCAACCCATTGACAGATCGATACCGTGGCTCTTCCAGGCCATAGAAATCGACGTCACTCGCAGAACGTTCATGACTCCCGCAAAACAGAACGCACTCGCCAGAACAAACAGTGACGGCAGCCACCGTCGCCGACAGATGCACACAATCAGCACGGCAATGAAGAACACCGCAAACAACGATTGCACACCACTGCACGCTTCTTCGACCAGAAATCGCTTGTCCGAGAACTCAATGATGTTCCCTTCTCGCAGATGCAGGTACCCGAAGTAGTTTAAGATGTGGCTACCGACGCTGGTGGTTACTCTTTGCAACCAGTTGATCACGGCAAGGTCCTGTTGCAGCGGCAACCGCAACGTCATCAGAGGCAGCAGAGCCAGATACGCCAGCGAACCGTCACCTTCCGAATCCTGTAGCGCCAGACAAACACTCAGGCAAAGGCAGACAGCTCCAGCGGCGACCAGCCACGGACTGTTCAGAAAAAAGCCTCCAGCCAAGAGTGATACGTCGAGCACCAGCAGGATGATGCTGCTTAATCGTAAGGAAAGCTGGTTCGGTGTGCGTCTGCTG
>CAYZYB010000896.1:0-2909 GCA_964481505.1 uncultured Planctomycetaceae bacterium
AAGTTGGAGAGTGTGGCGGGGGTTGGAGTGAGGTACGAGCGAACCGCCGGGGTTTCCTTCGCAGGCTCAGTCCAACCCTGGCCACCCATTTCAAATGCAAAAATCTGCTATCACACCCGAGAACGTTCGTTCAGGCAGCACGCCGTGTCGGTGGGTCGGCATCCGGAGTCATCGGCACTGTGTCGGGAGCTATATCCTGAACCGTATCGTTCAACGGATCCCAGTACAGCGTTTCGTGCATTTTGGCTCGCACGTCAGCAATATACTGCGAACGCATGCGACATGCGATCAGTCCCGGACGACCTTCCAGGAAGCCAAGTCTCACGACGTAGTGATTCAGGAACCAGACCCATTGTTCGAACGGCATACGGCACACAAACTGTTTGAGGTACCGGCGACGTTCCTGAGTGTTTCCGAATAGCTTTGGCTTGATCGTTTGGTTGCCCCATTCTCCTTCGGAGAGGTATCGCATCCGCACGGCCGCTTCCCATGACGAATATTGGTTGTGCCGTCGCACGTAGGCTTCCAGCCCTTTGAAGTCTTCGTGGATCAGATTTGTTTTCAAAGAACCAACAGTTCCATCGACAATGAGTCGTTCGTGGACTTCCATGTCCAGGTTGCCGGGGTTGTTGTTCAGGATGTGTTCGAATTTTCCTTTGCCTGTTTTGAACAGCAACACAGCAGCGTGTGAGAAACCTCCAAAGCGGAAGCGTCTACCGAGAAAGTGAAACCCTTTTCCGATCAGATAACCGTCTTTGGCCTCCGGTGAATGCACGACTTCGCGGATTTCTTCGAGTAGTTCCGGTGGCACCACTTCATCGGCGTCTATCATGAACAGCCAGGGAGTTTGGATGTTGAGATTGTCGATTGCCCACTGACGCTTTTTGGGATAGGCGCCCTGGTATTCAAACTGAACAACTTCGGCTCCGGCCTCGGTTGCGATTTGAGCTGTTCCGTCTGTGCTGTGCGAATCCATGACGATCACACGCTGCATTTCTGAGAGAGCGGCAAGGCACTTTGGCAGATTGAGTGCTTCGTTGCGGGCCGCCAGGACGACGGTGATTGGCAGTGTCATTTCCGTGACTCCGTTGACAGCCATCCCGGGCTGCCGTCATCGACCAGTTTTTTGGTCGCAGGCTTGCGACGTTCGAAGGCACCATGATGGACGGAGTGGCCATCTGTGGAAAGATCATTTGGCCTTCGGTGTTGCGTACTGGTCTTCGTTTTTTGGGCCGCGCTGTGGTGGTGTCGGTGGTTCTACGCCCTTTGCGCGCATTACCTCTTCGATAGCGGCAATTGTTGCCGGTGCAGGTTTAAAGTTTCCTGGTCGATAGCCCTGTGAAATCAACAGCGGTGTCCACTTGTGTTTGTTGGGACGGTTCCAGACGTTGATGTCTGCACCGCTGGCTGCAAGAAATTTCACCATGCCTGGGAGGCACTTGTAGGCGGCTCCATGCACAGCCGTTTCTCCATTTTTGTCGACCGTGTTGATGTCGGCTCCCAGCGACAGCAGCAGCTTCACCGCTTCCAGCGCTTCTTCTGCAGTGCCTGCTTCTTCTCCCGGCGCGATGGATCCGATTCCAGCGGCAGCCAACAGCGGCGGACAATCATCGGCGTTCGGAAGATGCGGATCAGCGCCGAGTTCGAGTAGTAATTCCATGAGAGGGACGTCGGCGGTGTCAGCTGCAAAAAGGAAGGGCGTTGCACCGTCGTGGTTCAGGCGGCCTCGCCCAGACTTACCACCTTTCAATCGAACATTGACGTTCGCTCCATGTTCGACCAGCTTTCGCACAAACTGCAGACTGGTGAGATTGCCGGAACCGATCGGAGAAGGATCGCCTTCCGGGTTGTCTCCGCGATTTGGTTTGCGCACCCACGTGATTGTATGCAGGGCTGTGAATCCGGATCGTTGATCGTCGGGATCCGCACCGGCTTCTAGCAATTTAACGGCGAGTTCGAAATGGCCGTTTTCTACGGCAAGCACCAGAGGGCTCATACCTTTACGGGGATTCTTTCCACCGGACCGTTTGGTGTCCATGGTGCAGTTGACGTCATCACCGGCAGCCAGCAATGCCATCACGACATCTGTCTGTCCATCTCGAACGGCAAAGAACAACGGGGTAAAGCCGGACTTCAGTTTTCGCTCTCGGTCTGCTCCTGCCTTCAACAACGCATTGACGACATCGGCATTTCCGCTGGACGCCGCCCACATCAATGCTGTTTGGCCATGCCACTCTGTGTCTTTGACATCTGCTTTATATTGCAGCAGCAGTTGCACGGGTTTCAGTCTTCCGGTGCGGGCAGCGATCATTAAGGGCGTCGGGCCACCGCGCAATTCTGCTTCCTTGTTGGCGCCCGCTTTTAGCAGGAGTTCAACGATGTCTGCGTTTCCGTTTTCGCACGCGAGCGCAAGTGGAGTGACTTCGTATCTGTTCTTTGCGTTGGAGTCGGCCTGATTGCTGAGCAGTTCTTTGACTGCTGCGACGTGGTCATGATAGGCAGCCCAGTGGAGTGCTGTCATGCCGTCGATCTGTACGGCGTTTGGATCAGAGCCTGCCGATAGTAAGGTCGAGAGGCGATCCCATTGTTGCCGCTCCGAAGCATCGGCCAGCGGCGAATCATCTTCAGCTGCCGCCACCAGGCAAAAATTTACCATGACGGCGATGATGAGAATCTGTGCGAATGCCCTGGCCAATGTGTCGCTCGTTTATTTGGTTGTCATTGTGGCGATGCGTGAACTACAGCGTCGCGAAAAGGTCTTCCACTTTGCCATCACTGTCAGCGAAGGTTTCGATATTGACGCCGACTTTCTGTAACAGCGTCAGGTGCAGGTTCGAAAGCGGCGTGGGTTTATCGTAGCGAATATGTCGCCCGCCCTGCATGTTGCCGGCAGCTCCACCAGCGACGAT
>CAYZYB010000897.1:0-2903 GCA_964481505.1 uncultured Planctomycetaceae bacterium
TTTCACCACTGCGTCGCTGGCTGCCCATTTGCACGCAACGTTTATTCTTACGAGCGGCTGCGACAACCATTTCGCCTTCCCACGGATTGTGGCTGCATGGTTTTTCCACATAACAGTGCTTGCCGGCGTTGCAGGCCATGATTGCCGCCGGAGCGTGCCAGTGATTGGGAGCTGCGCAAACAAGTGCGTCAACGTCCGGGTCGTTCAGGATATCTTTGAAGTCACCGGTCGTAACGACGTCGTGGTCAACCAGACTTTCGAATGACTTCTGTGCCGCCTTGAGCCGATTGCTGTCCGTTTCGCAAAGATATTTGACCTCAACGTTTGGCAAGCTGGTGAATGTCTTCGCAAGCGACATCCCGCGGCTTAACCCCATGACGCCAACAACCACTTTGTCCTGCGGCGAACGACTGACAGCGGCGGCATTTGCGTGGACGCCGGAAGCCAAAGAGCTCAGTGCTGAGGCGGCAACGAAACCGCGTCTTGAGATTTCACCGGCGGACGAATCAGAATTGAGATTTGTATGAGTCATTGGTTCTTTGGCGAAACAGAGGCGGGATGAGGAATCGCGATGAGAGAACCACGGATATTGGGCAAACGGCTTCGTTGCGTCAAACGATCGGTTCAGCGAGAGTGTCTCAATGAGAAAATTCGTTGCGCTGTTCGATGCGACCTTCAGCAGATGGTGCCAATTGGTGATGAATCAGACCGCTGATCCGCTATAGTCGCTGCGTGCTTTTTCCCCTTGGCCATTGCCACACACGCAGCTGATATTCATGGACCAATCCTGGCCACAATTCGAGTTTCTCCGTCCCGTGTGGCTGTTTGCGCTGGCCGTGCTGCCTGTCGTGTTTTGGGTATTTTGCAGGAGCCTTGTCGATCTGCCGAAGCGGCAAATGTGGACCTCGCTCTTTGTGCGATGTGCCATCGTCCTGTTGCTGGTCGCCTCACTTGCCGAGATGAATCTCGTGACTACTGGCCGCGATGTGTTTGTTGTTTTTGCCGTTGATAACAGCCTGAGCATCGACGACATCGGCACGAAAAAAGCGGAACAGTTTATCGCCGCGGCTACGGGATCCCGAACACCCAAACACTTCGCCGTTGTTCCGTTCGCGAAATCTGTTAAAGATGCTGTCCATTCCGATGCTGACCCCAACGGTGAGCGGGACTGGAAGACGGGCACAAATTTGCAGGACGCGATCCAAATTGCAGACGCCCGCGTCCCCGCGGCGTTTGTGCCTCACCTGGTGCTATTTTCTGATGGGAACCAAACGGCAGGCGACGCGTTAAGAGCCGCTGCAGCCGGATCACTCAGGATTTCCACAGTCCCCTTGCCGACACGTTCCCAACCCGAGCTTCAGGTGTCTTCCGTCACCGTGCCGACTCAGGTGGCGAAGGGGCGTCCCTTCAACCTGGAAGTGCTGGTGGACGCCAATCATGACGATAAAGCAACCCTCGAATTGTATCGGGGTGATTATCGAGTCAAATCCGAAGGCGTCGCGCTGCAGAAGGGCGAGAACCGATTTGCATTTTCAGAACAAATCGATCGTCCGACTCTCTTTACGGCAAAAATCGTTCGCCCGCAAACTGTAGACAGCCGACCGGAAAAACCGGACGGATTTCACGATACTCTACTGGAGAACAACACCGCATCGGGCCTGGTTTACACAACGGGAAAACCGCGAGTCTTGCTGATCGAACGCGTTCCCGAGACCGCTCAGCCATTGCAATGGGCGCTGACGGAAGAAGAAATCGACGTCGATGTGCGACCGCCGCAAGCGATTCCCGAAGACCTTTCAGACTTGCAGGATTACGATGTGGTGATCCTTTCTAACATTCCGGCTGACGCTCTTTCGACCATGCAGATGGAAGTCCTGCGAAGCTTCGTGCGAGATGCGGGAGGTGGCTTCATCATGCTTGGGGGAGACGAATCTTTCGGGCTGGGCGGCTATTACAAGAGTGTCGTCGAAGAAATCCTTCCCGTCAGAAGCGATTTTGAGAAGGAAAAAGAGAAGCCTGGCCTCGCCATGGTTTTGCTGATTGATAAATCCGGGTCGATGGGCGGGCAGAAGCTGGAGCTAGCAAAAGATGCGGCGCGCGGTACGGTCGAATTGCTCGGCGAAAAGGACCAGATTGGCGTGATCGCCTTCGACGGAATGCCGTATTGGGTTAGTGCCATGACGTCGGCGTCGCAGAAGTCGACAGTCATCGATCGCATTTCTCAAATTGAACTCGGCGGTGGTACAACGCTGTACCCTGCCATGCAGGAAGCCTTCCGAGCGTTGCAGGCAACGACATCAAAATTGAAACACGTCATCATTCTTACGGACGGGTATTCGACGCCGGGCGATTTCGAAGGCATCGCTCGCGACATGTCTGCGTTGCGGATTACGGTTTCGACAGTCGGGCTTGGCGAGGTGGACGAAGGCTTGCTGAAACGCATCGCCGAAATTGGCAACGGTCGCGACTATTTGTGTACAGACGCTGCATCAGTTCCTCAAATTTTTGCGAAAGAAACAATCACTGCCAGCAAGTCAGCGATCAACGAAGACCCTTTCCTTCCGTTGCTGGTACGTTCAACCCCGGTGTTGGAAGGCGTCGACTTCGACGAAGCTCCATTTCTTCTGGGGTACGTCGTTACACAAACGAAGCCAACCAGCGAAGTCATCCTTGTTCATCCGGAAACACAGGCTCCTCTGTTGACCTGGTGGCGCTATGGGCTGGGAATGTCGGTTGCCTTCACGTCGGATGCCAAAAGTCGCTGGGCAGCAGATTGGCTGGCGTGGGATGGCTATAACAAGTTCTGGGCGCAGACCGTGCGGCACTGCCTGAAGCCTGCCTCAGAAAGCAGCACCACAATGAAAATCGAGCGGCGCGACAATGTTGTCCACGTTACTGTTGAT
>CAYZYB010000898.1:0-2902 GCA_964481505.1 uncultured Planctomycetaceae bacterium
CTCCTGGAGAAGCCTTCATGTGTGCCCACTGTCGACGGCATCTACTATTGATAAGAGCGACAATCTCGACGAACAACTTCGTTGAGCGTTTGGCAGACTTATCAGTAGCAACGACGGTGGAATGTAGACAGAACCGGTCCTGCCGCCAGCAAATAGAATTTCCTGAAACATGACCAACTGACTGTTTGGAGTACATGGATCATACCCCGGAGAAGTGGGTTCGATTCCCACCGGCGCAATCCGATTCTGACGCGCCGTAGTTCAATGGTAGAATGCCGTTAAGTCTCTAAACAAATCTTCGTTGGTTATCCCAGAACACGTTCGACTGCCGGAGTGGAATACTTTGGTTTTGCCGGTTCGAATCCGACTCGCCCCTTTTGATTCGTTCGCACCGGGGCGGAATTCTGCACCTCAACTTCGTCGGACGCTTAATACACTAAATGGCTGGTTTTCCAGTCACATCAATCAAACGCTGTTCGTCCTCCCGGGCGGACGGCACCGGACATCGCTGACTGCCGTGTCGGAGTACATCTCAATTCGAAGGTTGCAGGTTCGAGTCCTGTCGGCGTCGCGTGGCAACACCTCGCCGTAGCTCAACTGGTAGAGCATCGAAGCTTCTCTGACTCACAAACTTCGTCAGTGGTCTTTTTTTTTAGATCGAAAGAGTGTCGGTGGCTTCCAGCGGCAGTCAGCCTTAATGGCGGTCACCGAATTCGCGGCTGAAAGCTGCCAATACCTGAGATCAACAAACGGTCAGAAAAACCGATGTTATGAAATTTGACAAACGCATACGAACATCCAGGGAGCCAGAAAACTCGTCCGATTTTGCGGACTGCAGCACCCTGGGCTTCGAAAACCGGCATCGCTGATTCTCACCTCATTCAGGTGAGCGGGCGGTGCTACACCTGATGAAGAGGAGAATCGAAATGGCGAACTCAATGTTATTCTCGAGCGCAAACAGCTCACTACCACGAGCCGACGCTCGCAACAAAGCGGGCGGACGAGCCTACGCTCTTGAACCAAAGCATGCTCTGGCACAGATCGCTGCAACGGGCTGCTTCAACGGCACGTATTACGCAAACGCGAAGTCTCAGCTGGACGAAGTTCTGTCGCTGATCGATCAGGTCAACGACAACACGTTTCTGGCAAAGCTGGCCGTTTATGCGCGTGAACGAGCGTTCATGAAAGATATGCCTGCGGCGCTGCTGGTAGCTTTGTCGACTCGCGACACGGAATTGACGCAACAGATCTTTGATCGTGTCGTCGATAACGGTCGCGTGCTGCGAACAGTGTTTCAGATGGTTCGCAGCGGTCAGTTTGGTCGCAAGGGACTGTCGTCATCACTGAAGCGAGCGTTTCAGCGATGGTTGAACGATGCATCCGTCGGAAAGTTGTTGTCGGCTTCGATCGGAAACGATCCAAGTCTCCGCGACATCCTGCGAATGGCTCGGCCAAAGCCGAAGGACAATGTTCGTCGAGCGTTGTTTGGCTGGCTGGCTGACAAGGAGGTTGCAAAGTGGGCTCCGGCAACGGAAGCAGATCTGCCGACTCAGGTGAAGGCAATGATCGCATATCGTGAAAGCGACACCGCAGCTGTTCAGGCTGGAATTGCGGCAGACCTGTCGGTTCGTTGGGACCTTCTGGCCGATGCGGCGAAGGGACCGGAAGTCTGGAAAGCGATTGCTCGTCAGATGGGACCTCAGGCGCTGCGAATGAACCTCAACACGCTGTTGCGTCACGATGTTCTGGAAGACCGTGAAATGGTGGAAGACGTCGCCGCTCGCATTGCGGACGAAGACGCCATCCGTCGTTCGCGACAGTTTCCGTACCAGTTCCTGTCGGCGTATCTGAATGCAGATGCTGGCGTTCCACATGCCGTGAAAGATGCATTGCAGAAGGCGGCGGAACTGGCCTGCGGCAACGTTCCCGAATTGCCGGGACCGGTTGTCATCGGTCTGGATACTTCCGGTTCGATGTCGATGTCTGTCACAGGCTGGCGAGGTCGTGGTGCATCCAGCAAGATGCGTTGTGTTGACGTTGCCGCGTTGTTTGCGGCTGCGATTCTGCGTCGCAACCCGGACAGCGTTGTTGTTCCGTTCGACACGAAGGCGTATGCCGCTCGAGTCGATGCGTCGGACACCATCCTGAGTCTGTCAGAACGGCTGGCGAAGTTTGGTGGCGGCGGAACGGACTGTTCGATCCCGCTGAGTGAAGCCAACACAAAGTACGACAAGCGAAAGTTTGCTGGCTGCGTTTTGGTCAGTGACAACGAAAGCTGGGTCGGCAAAGGTCGGTACGGTTCCACTGGCGTCATGACGGAATGGCGGAAGTTCGTAAAGAACCAGCAGCGACTCGGAAGCGAATCGCCAAAACTGGTCTGCATCGACATTCAGCCATACGGCACAAGTCAGGCTCCGGAACGAGATGACATCCTGAATATCGGCGGCTTCAGTGACGCCGTGTTCAAAGTCGTCGACGGATTCCTGGGCAACGATACCAACCGTTTCGTCAACGAAGTCCAGGCGGTGACGACCGTAGACGGAGTGCGTGGGGAGTGATCAAGAATGGCTCGGTGAATGCGCCAAGCCGTTCGCGTTGCTCACTGCGGTGAATGTGGAGAAGGAACGAGACGCCCCGGTCTGAGAAATCAGGCTGGGGTGTTTTTGAGGGCAAGTGAGATTCGCACTTCCTCGTCTGGCCGGTAAAACGTGTCATCGAAGTCGCTCAAACGAGAGAGTCAGAGCACAGAATAGTAGCTCGGTGGTCCCCACCGAGAATCGCGATATCTCAAAGTGATGGACAAACGCCGGTTCTCATTACCTACCCGCGCCGTCGCGTGATTGTTTCTGATCTGAAGACTACGGAATCGGCATTTGAACTTTAGAACTGCTTTTTATTGAGT
>CAYZYB010000899.1:0-2891 GCA_964481505.1 uncultured Planctomycetaceae bacterium
GTCTTCATCAACACGCGCCTTGTCGGTCAATTTCTGCCACGTGTAATCTTCGAACAGAGCATTATCTCGCACAAGACACCAGACGTTGCCCACAATACCTTTCACTTCCGCCAATGGATCAGTGCCTTTTTTCCACAAGACTCGCCCAGCGCGTGTTTCGACACGTTCTTTGACAGGAACAAACTTCGCAGCCACTGCCGCCAGCTTCTTATGTTCCGGTTGTTTGATGACCTCGACCATCTTCTGTTCGAATTTTGCGGGGACGACTTCGTAGCGCTTGGTTTCCGGCCGTACCATGACCATTTTTTTGACATTCCTGAAGACGGCTGGAGTTACCTCATAGCGCACCGATGCTTCGTGGACGACGACACGTTCTTCGACGGTTTTGTATTCGGCGGGGCGTCTGACACGAACGTAACATTCGCCCGCTTTGGCATCAGCAGGAAACTCTGCTTCGCGCTGAAAGAGTGGAATCTTCTTCTCTGCCTTCGTCAACTGTGCTTTGGGCTTCTCTGCCGGACACTTCTTCTTTTTCCCTGAGGGAGTTTCGGCAACAGCTTGTGTGCAGCAAAGCGTTAGCAAGATCAGGAAATATCGCATCTTCTCCTCCGTAGCCAAACAGGATTTGAGCCGGCAACGTTGCCGTTCAGTATCACTATTGCACTGAGGTTATCAGAGTGAATCCTGGTTGCAAACCGAGGCAAGGTCAGCCGAAGCCACGGGGTGTGGTCGCAGATTGTTGCATTTTAATTGGGTGGGAGGGGCTGGACTGAGCTTGTGAAGGAACCGCCCGGGGCTTCGCTCGTACCTCACTCCAACCTCGGCCACCCTCTACAACGTCGCAACTTTCTGCGACGACACCCAAGCGACGGCCCTTTGGCCACCAAAGACCGTTGAAAACAACGAATGTGCTTTGCGCCCCAGTTGTTGACTGCCTGTTTTTCGGCGTTCCTGAAATCATCCGGGAAGGCTTCCGGAAAGCTGATTTAGGCATTGGCTCGCGTCTGTCTCGTCAACACAACTGACGATTCCACGGTAACGCCGGTCAAAAACCTCCCTGCGGACCTGCACATCCGGAACAATCATTCTCAAAAAGTGATGCGAAATCGCAACGGCAACGCCTTTCAGCAGGGGCGTGACGTAGCGTTGTGCAACCTGTGGTCTGACCATGCCGTCGATTCCTGATGCGTATTTCTTCAGTTCGTTGCTGCGAGATGTCGTTCAGAATCTGGCGAATACAGAACCGCGGGCGAACATCTATTGACGGCGATAATCAAACAGTTCCAGTGAACAAATGAAACCTCTCCGCGATCTCCTTAAACACTCATCAGTGTACATGGTTGGCCAGATACTGACACGATTCGCGTCAGTTCTGCTGCTGCCATTGTATACGCATATGCTGTTGCCTGCCGACTACGGCACGATGGCGATACTGGATCTGACCGCGGCGATATTTTCCACTTTTCTGGCCAACGGAATGGTGAGCGCGGTAACTCGTCACCACTTCGAAGGAGATGACGCCAGGCAAAAGGACAAAGTCTGGTGGACAGGCATGACGATGGTCACCGCCGTGTCGACCGTGGTCTGCCTTGTGATGTACTTTGGCCGACAGACTTTGTCAGACGTGACGCTCGGTCCCGAAGTCACAGAGGGCGCCTGGTTCTACACGTTGACGATCCTGACCATGGGATTGACCGTGATGGGCATGATCCTCGATGCCTACATCCGGGTCATTAAGTGGTCCGGCGTTTTCGTAGTAATATCGATGCTGCGTTTATTGTTAAACATCGGCATCAATGTCTGGCTGTTGGTAGGCAAAGGGATGGGAGTCGAGGGGCTGTTAATTGGAAATCTCATCGCGACATGCCTGCAGACCATCGCACTGGGAGTCGTCTTCCTAAAGACGCGCGGTAAATTTGCGATCGACTCCAAAGTTGGTCGCGACATGCTGCAATTTGCCGGACCGCTGGTATTTTCTGCCATCGCCGGAATGCTGATGCACGAACTGGATCGGTTCTTGCTTCGAATCTGGAGTGGGCTGGACTCCGTCGGAGTGTATTCCCTGGCACATCGCATCGGCTTCGCTGTACACACTCTGTGCTTGCTGCCATTCCTCTCGATTTGGCACGTTGCCATCTATGAAATCGAAACGCTACCTGAACCAAAACAGATCTTCAGCCGAGTCTTTGGATGGTTCACCGCTGGTATCGGAATTCTGTTCCTCGGCGCATCGCTGACGGTTCATCCCATTCTTCCATTGTTGACGCCGGAAAACTATGGCGACTCAATCGATCTCATCAGCTTGATCCTGCTGGGCTTCTTCGTCTTTGCTCTCAGCTTTATGTTTGAAGTCCCGTCTCTTTTGACGAAACAGACGAAGCTAATGATTCCCGGATCAATTGTCGGTGTCCTGGTCAACGTCAGCGCCAACATCGTGCTGATTCCTGCGATGGGAGCCTGGGGGGCGGCATGGGCCGGAGTGCTGACATACGCTGCCTATTCGGCGACTCTGCTTTTCTGCTGTCGGAAGGCAATAGTCATTCACTATCCCTGGACACGTTTCGCTATGACAGTCACTTCGCTGTGCGGCGCATATGTTTTTATGCGTTATGGACTGTTTCCATACATCGGACAATGGCAACAACTAGCGAGTTCCGTTCTTATTTGTGCATGCTTTGCAGCGGTCATGTTTGGCCGCGAAGGACTGCAATTGGCATTAGACGGAATGGCCAGGATGAAGGCGAGACGAGCAGGAAATCGAAAGAATCCTGAAGGTGCCGACGAGGGCTTGCAATCTCCTGAAACTCTGGTGACGACGGAATGAAGCAGGCCGTAAAATACACCATCAGACTTCTGTGCCTGCTTGCGGTATCGCCAGCCGTTTTGTGCTC
>CAYZYB010000900.1:0-2890 GCA_964481505.1 uncultured Planctomycetaceae bacterium
CCCATCGCCTTGCTCAGCGCATCCGTCTACCGGGCCTACTGGAAAGCCAGAGAAGAAGAAAAGAACAAGGCCGATCGTCTTGGGCCATACGTGCTCAAAGAAAAGCTCGGCGCGGGAGGCATGGGAGAAGTCTACCGTGCAGAACATGGACTCATGAAACGCAGCTGCGCGGTCAAGCTGATCCATCCGGAACGCGCCAGTGAGCAGGATGCACAGGACCGGTTTGCTCGTGAAGCAAAAGCAACCGCGCAATTGACACATTGGAATACCATCGAAGTCTACGACTACGGAACTTCGGACGATGGTCGCTTTTACTATGTGATGGAATACCTGGAAGGTGTCAATCTTTGGCAATACGTCGACAAGTTCGGAAAGATGCCGCCTGCTCGTGTGATCTATATTCTGAAACAGATCTGCGACGCGCTTTATGAAGCCGAATGCGCCGGACTCGCTCATCGCGATATCAAGCCCAGCAACATCTTCCTTACAGAACGCGGACAACGTTTCGATGTTGCCAAGTTGCTGGACTTCGGTCTTGTGCAAACAATCTCCGAAGAAGCGTTAGAAGGGCAGAGCCGCAAAGCCAAACTGCATGGATCGCCGGCGTTTATGAGTCCCGAGCAAGCCGTGGGACTCGCTCCCGATTGCCGTGGAGACCTGTATTCGCTGGGAGCAGTCGCCTATTTTCTGCTGACAGGCCGCCCGCCATTTGTCGACGAAAATCCCATTATGCTGATTGTGGCTCACGCCACGACGTCCGTGCCGACGTTCGAGGAGATTGGAGCTGACGTTCCGAAAGTCCTTGGTGACATCATTCTCTGCTGCCTTTCGCGAGATCCGTCGGCAAGATACGGCTCAGCACGTGAACTCCGCGAAGCATTGGATGAATGCAACCCAGGGGAAACGTGGACCTGGCGCGATGCGGAGGAGTGGTGGAGAATCTACGAGCCACGCTCCGAAACGGCCGCCAGTACTTCCACTCTCAGCAATGCCGACACGCTGGAATACACGCGTCCCGGAGCCGAAAATACTGCCGACATCGATGACGAGAAGACCGTTCTGCAGTACGAACTTCCGACGGAACTCTACGACTCCGTCGACGAAATGCAACGCGCCGAATCGTAAGCCGATCTGCGTTGCCCGGATGGGAAGGAACGGCGTCGAGGTGGCGCAGTTGTCTAATCCGGGACGAGTTACCAAGCCGTCCAGGCCACAAAACGTTGGGCAAGTAGCTCGGCCAATCGCTCTCCTCTGAAAAACTGCGTGGCCACGCGAACTGCGTCCCACTAAATAGGACTTGCCTTTCAATTCCGTTACAATCACACGTTGCACCGTAGTTCAATTCTCCGATCCGGTGCTCTCACGCCATCCATCAGGGAAACGCGACCGACAATCATGTCTCAATCTTCCGGTCAGCGCAAAAGTCGCCGTCGACAGTTGCAGGCCAGTCATCAAAAAAACTGGCTCACCGGGCGCTACGCCGTTCTGGAAGTGTTGAAAGCAACTGCGTGGCCTGTAAACAGCCTGCTCGTTGCCGACGACCTGCTCTTCAACGAACTAGAGAACGTCAAGAAGCTTGCAACATCTGCAGATGTTTCCGTCGAAGTATGCGGACGCGATCGTTTGACGGAACTCAGTGGTTCCGATCACCATCAGGGCTATCTCGCGCGAATGGCTGAGTATCCCTACCTGTCAGTGGGGACGCTGCTTCAACAGGCAGTCGCCAAACGAAACGGTAACCAGCAACCGCTTCTGGTGGTCTGCGATCGCATTCAGGACACGTTCAACTTTGGTGCTATTCTTCGCTGCTGCGACGCAATGAATGTTTGCGGAGTTGTCATTGGGCAGGCAGGCCAGGCCGGAGTGACACCACAAGTCGCCCGATCCTCATCTGGAGCGGTCAATCATGTCCCCATTGCCGCGACAGACAATCTGTCGAATGCCTGCCGATCGATTTCCGAAGCGGGTTTCACCATTGCCGCTGCGTCCGAAAAATCAGATTCCGCCGCATGGAACAGTCGTCTTTCCACGCCGGTCGCACTGATCATTGGCAGTGAGGCGCATGGTGTGAGTGAAGAACTGATAGACTTATGTGACGATCATCTTAGAATTCCCATGTTAGGACAGGTGTCATCGCTGAACGCGGCGGTGGCCGCTGGAATTCTGTTGTACGAAATTCGTCGACAGCAGCTTTCTAAGTCCGATGAAGCTTGAGATGTTTGCTGAGGTGACTTAGATGCAGATGGTGAAGTGCGCGGGATGGTGGGAACAGGACGGCCTTGGACGTCAGCCGATGGAGCCATTGAAATTGCGATTCGAAAAAAATCGCATCACGGGAGCAGGAGCGGACGTGATCGGTGCTTTCACGTTGGAAGGCGAACTGCGTGATTCTAAGGTAACGATCGTCAAACAGTATGTGGACGCCCACGCGGTCGACTATCCGGGAACCTTCGACGGTGAAGGAACCCTACAGGGCTTGTGGAGCATCTATGGTGTCGGCGGCCGCTGGCACATCAAAGTGGTTGCTGCCGAAGCCGAATCTGCTGAGATTCAGGACCTGTAGACAGACCGCCGCCTGTTTCATAAACAGTTTTTAAGTCGCAGCGACTTGCTGCTGCCTGTCACGAAACCTGAGCGGCAACGAATTGGTGGGATCCCTTGCTGCATTTCAACATAACTCGCTGCCAATGGGTGTAGTCACAGAAAGTTGCGAAGCTGGAAAGGGTGGCTGGGGTTGGAGCGAGGTACTGTACGAGCGAAACCCCGGGGTTTCCTTCGCAAGCTCAGTCCAGCGCTGCCCACCCATTTCGAATGCTACAATCTGCTACCGCATCCACCAGCAAATGATCCGCCGGATTCGCTCGAATCTCCTTGCTGCACCGGCTAGACT
>CAYZYB010000901.1:0-2888 GCA_964481505.1 uncultured Planctomycetaceae bacterium
GTACTCCAACGGTGGCTGGCCGCAGCACTTTCCGTTGCGGAAAGGGTACTCCTCACATATCACGTTTAACGACAACTGTATGACCCGTATCCTGCAATTCCTTCAGGAAGTCGCCAGCAGAGACGATTCGTTCCTCGACGAAGAACGCCGCGCGGCAGCGACGAGGGCAGTCAATCTGGGCATTGAATGCATCATCAAATGCCAGATCGTCGTCAATGGAACACGGACTGTTTGGTGTGCGCAACACGACGCCGTGACCCTTGCACCCGCGCAGGCTCGCAGTTACGAACTTGCATCTCTTAGTGGCGGCGAAAGTGCGAGCATTTTGAAGTTTCTAATGAAGATCAAAAACCCATCGCCTGACGTGATCCGAGCCGTCAAGGCGGGCGTGTCCTGGTTTGAGGCGACGAAAATCGAAGGATATCGCTACAACCGTGGTGAAAAGCTGCCAGTTCTCACAAAGGACTCTGACTCGCGACAACTTTGGGCTCGGTTCTACGAAATCGAAACGAACCGTCCGTTCTTCTGCGATCGCGATGGTGTGATCAAATACGATATCGAACAAATTGGCAGTGAACGTCGCGGTGGCTATTCCTGGTACGGGCACTGGGGCGAAAGCATGGCCAACGAATACAGGAAGTGGCCGCATCGTTCGTAATCAGAATGCCAGCAGCCGCTTGTCTGGAGTGGGCATTATCGTTTTGGTCCTGTCGCAAGGAAATGCCAGGCCACTTCAGTTACTGACGGCATCGAAGGAATTTTTGAACGGCATGAAATCAGCAACACTGGCAGGCCGATCATTTTTTCTGATCAGCTTTTCGATCTTTTGGGGAGGTCTTACCTTCTACACGGGATTCGTAGTACGTATCTCTCACGACGTACTGTCTGACCCTATGGACGGTGGAATGATCACGCAGCGAGTGACTAGTTGCTGCAGATATTTGGCGTGGTCACTGTGGTGCTGATGATGTGGAATGCCTTCGACGTGGGTCGCCATTGCAGGAAATTCGGATTGGCGTTGGCGACCTGTTCTCTGATTTTGGGCGGTTCGATCTTCGGACTCATCGTGGTACATGGCCACCTGGACGCCGTCATTGATATGAACGACGCCGTGATCACTAATCGAGAAGTCTTCACGATCAGTCACCGGCGCTACAACCAGTTGACAACTGTCGAATGGTTGGTGTCACTGGCGTACATTCTGATCGCCGTCGTCGCATGGCGGCGAGTGGACCATCGGAAAGAACCTTCGCGCCTTTGAAGTCACGTACTACTTCAGTGCATCGACTTCCCAGATTTCGTCAGCATATTGTTTTATGGTCCGGTCGCTGGAAAACCAACCGCTGGAGGCCGTGTTCAGGATGCTCATTTTTGTCCAGTGCTCCTGATCTTTGTAGGCTTCATTCACCTGTTGCTGAGCGTCTATAAAGCTGCGAAGGTCGGCGATG
Source organism: uncultured Planctomycetaceae bacterium (assembly GCA_964481505.1). Lineage (GTDB taxonomy): Bacteria > Planctomycetota > Planctomycetia > Planctomycetales > Planctomycetaceae > Fuerstiella. The sequence continues at coordinate 1,449 of CAYZYB010000901.1, forward strand.
GAAAGCCACGGGTCATACGGGCTTCTTAGTCCTTCAGTCAGCACACTGAAAACACCTGGCTCTGACGGACTGAATCGTCCACCTTCCAGCAACCGCATGATTCGTTCGATGTCCGGATCGGCGGCAATAATGGCATCAGGGTTATAGTTTTCGCGGGTGCGAACCACGCCGTTGGCGTCGAGGCCGAAGAGGAAGAAGTTTTCTTCGCCCACCTGTTCGCGAATTTCAATATTGGCACCGTCCAGCGTGCCGATCGTCAACGCTCCATTCATCATGAACTTCATGTTGCCGGTTCCGGACGCTTCTTTTCCGGCTGTCGAAATCTGTTCGGAGAGTTCGGCTGCGGGGCAGATGATCTCCATCGCTGAAACACGATAGTTGGGCAGAAAGACAAGTTTCAAAAGGTCCTGTGCGTCGGCATCTGCGTTAATGACCCTGGCGACATTATTGATCAGCTTAACGATCATTTTTGCAACGAAATATCCCGGAGCCGCCTTACCGCCAATGAGAACACAGCGCGGGACCATGCCTTCCGTATCTCCTCGCTGGATTCGGTCGTACAGATGGATGACGTGAAGCACGTTCAGTAGTTGGCGTTTGTATTCGTGAATCCGTTTGACCTGCACATCAAAAAGTGCGGACTCAATCATGTTGATGCCGGTTTCCCGAGCAACATATTGACTGAGCTTTCGTTTGTTCTGCTGCTTCGCATCTCGCCACTTGTTTCGGAATCCAGCATCTTCTGCAAACGGCGCGAGTTTCGAAATCGTTTCGAGGTTAGAGACCCAGTCCGATCCAATGGCATCGGTCATCAACGTCGACTGTGTTGGGTTGCAGTAGGCCAACCACCTGCGCTGTGTGACGCCGTTTGTCTTGTTATTAAAACGTTCCGGCCACATCGCGTGGAAGTCGCCAAACAAGCCGGCTTTCAATAGTTCGGAATGCAGGCCAGCGACTCCATTGACGGAAAAGCTTCCGACAATTGCGAGGTAGGCCATTCTGACGTGAGGATGCTCGCCCTCTTCCACAAGTGAGATGCGTCGCAGCAGTGCAGGATCGTCGGGAACTGCCTTGGCGACATCGGCCAGAAATCTGTCGTTGATCTCGTGAATGATCTCAAGCAGTCGCGGAAGCAACGAACTGAATAGACTCACGGACCATCGTTCCAATGCTTCCGGCAGCAAAGTGTGGTTCGTGTATGCCATTGATTTCGTTGTGATGCGCCATGCGTCATCCCATTCGAAACCATGTTCGTCCATCAACAGTCGCATCAATTCGGGAACAGCACACGCGGGATGCGTATCGTTTAATTGAAAGCAGTTTTTGGCTGCGAAGTTTGTGAAATCGTCACCGTGTTGGCCGACCCACTGCGCGATGACATCCTGTAAACTTGCCGAAACAAGAAAATACTGCTGCTTCAGTCTGAGCTCTTTTCCGTTT